>CALVKI010000084.1 GCA_944332635.1 uncultured Bacilli bacterium | reverse complement strand
AATCATTAAATAGACAATTTAGAAAATATACTAAAACTAAATCTGTTTTCCCAACAGATATGTCCTTATTAAAATGTTTATATTTATCAGTTAAAAATATTGATAAAAAATGGGATCAAGCATATAGAAACTGGGAACCAATATTATCGGAATTATCTATTATGTTTGATAATAGAACTTAAGTTCTTTAAAAACTATTTTATATATGATATTATTAATGCAACAAAAAAGGAACTATATAAGTTCCAATTATCGTGGGAAGATATCATTTACACAGATTTCCTTACACACCCTGTGCTTATTATGGTTTAATTATTATCATTTTTTCTAGATAATGTGTAAGGTTTTCCTTTAACTTCAGCAAGGAAACTGCTAGTTAAGTCTTCACTTTCTTCTTGGTTTACATGAGCCTTTTCATATGCAGAAACGATTGATTCATCATCAACATCTATTAAAACAGTTTTTTCTTTTAACTGTGGTACCTCTTCTGGAGTAAAAAATCTTATTCTAGCATTTGCTTCACCATAATAATTTGCAAAATTATCATAATGAACAATCTTATTTCTTTTTAAATCTACAAATTCGACATTTGCTATATCATAAACCTTATCACCAATTATTGTTAAAATAGCTAAATGTCTTATACGTGCAAAACTATAAACCCCTTTCATTAAGTCTGGCACAAATTCTTTTAATTTCTCATTTGATTGCAACTGCTCAGATAAACTGTCTATATCTTCTTTTGAAGCCTCAGTATAAACATTATCACTTCTTTTAGTTATTTTCTGATATTCATCATCAGTTAGAAGTTCTCCTCTGTTTTCTATTACAGCAAGGTAAAACTCATTTAATGATTTTGATAAAAGAATTTGATTAAATTCCTCATGTAAATAATTCATCTAATTAACCCTCCTTGAAAACATTGTATCATGTTTTTTTAAGAAATTATACAAATTGAATTGAATTTGCAAAAATATGATATATTATTAATAGTGAGTGATATTTATATCACTTCTTATTATGCAAGAGATGTAGATATCTAGGACCCACACCAGATTGATAGGAAACTTGAACTTTTTATTTGAGAATAATAAATATTAACTAGAAGTAACGTCTAGTTTTTTAATTATTTAAGAATGGAAGTGATGATTTTTATTAAAAATGGAAGTTAAATAACTTTTTAGAAGAATAATATTATCTAAAAAAAGTTAAAAATAAAGAAATGAAAGTAAATAATTTTATAAATAAAGATTAATTAGAAAAAGACTATGACGTGTTTCAGTAAGTTGTAGTCTTGTACGTATACTAAATTACTGTTAATTTAGAAAACACATTTGCATATTAACATAATCAAATTGACATATTCATTGATCATGTCAATTTGACTTTTATAAAAATAACTGTATACTATTTAACTAGTAAAGGAATATTATATTTTTTAAAAGTAGTATTCCTTATAAAAATTGGGGTGATTATTATGAGAAAGTGTATAGTTTTACTTTATCATAATTTAAAATTTGATTGTATCAATGCGTTAATTATCAAATAAAAGATAAGGAGTGATTAATGCAAATACAATTGTTAGTGAATTACGAAATCTAAATTATCAGTTTTTATTAAATAATAAAAATGGTTTTAGAATTGATAATAAGAATTATATATCTAAAGCTGGTAAGATACCAATTTTATTATCTGCACCACATGCAGTAAAACAATATAGAGAATCGCAAGTTAAACCAAGTGACTATTTGACTGGCGCACTTGCAATCTATTTAGCAGAAAAGTGTAATTGTTCTTATTTTGTTAGAGTTTTTAATGATAATGATGACCCTAATTATCCTTTAGGAACTACGTTATTAAAAATAGAAAACAACTATTTGAAAGCTCTAAAAAATTTTATCAAAGAGTATAATCAATTTTTAATGGTAGATATTCATGGTTGTGTAAATAGTAAAAATTGCGATTGTAGTTTTTGGCACGATAATTATAATACTTGTAAGTCGGATGTTATTAAAATATTCGAAAATAATTTTAATTGTTATAATTTTATTATTGACAATGGTACTGAATATTTAGGGGGTCAAATAACAAGACAATGTGCTTTGATTACTAATTCTTTTCAAATTGAGATAAAAAGAAAAATAAGAACATTAAAACAAGACAATTATTACTTATTAAAAGCATTTATTGATTCAATGGAAAAATCTATTTATGAAACTTACGATTACTCTATGAGATTAGAAAAAGTAAGGAGAGATAGAAAATGGATATAATAAATGAAAAATATGATATTATTTTACCTAATGAATTTGGTAGAAAATATACAAAACGTTATAAACAATATATGTATAGCAATATAGAAGGCCAAGATGGCATTCCTAATTGGGAATTGCATGATTTTGGATGTGGTCCTTCATCAATGGCAACAATATTATCAAGCATTGGTTATGATTTAGATCCAATATCGGTGGCAAAATTAATGTTGCTGGATGAATATGGGAATGCAATAGATTTTTATACGAATAAAGAAAATGGTAGATTAGGAATGTCAACATTAGGATTTTTATATTTACTGCAAGAATTAATAAAAACTAAAGGACTAAATCTTGAATATCAGTTAGTAAAATATAGCTATGAACATCCAGAATTAAAAAAGGCACAAATTATTGAAATGATTAAACATGATTATATGGCTTTAATATTAGTTGGACCAAAGGGAAAGATAGAGCATCCAAGAACATTTTCTAACTACGGACATTATATTGCTGTTACAAGTGTCAATAATCTTAATGATGAGTTTTATGTAGCGAATCCTAATAAAACTGGTGATTTTCAAATTGACACAACATATTCATATGAAACATTAATTTCTAATATGTATACTAATACCTTTGATTTCTTAATGGTAAAAAATAAATCATTAGTCTTAAAAAGATAATATTAACAATAAAAACTAGTATAATTCTAGTTTTTTTTATTACTGATTGAGAAATTCAACTTTTCTATCAATTTGATGCCATAAAGAAGAAAGTATAACAACTTTTGGACAAAAGGGAAAATTAAAATTAATAAAAGAAGGTTTAAATGGTGAATCAGCCTTAGAAAGCAAAAAGAAACCTGGAATTTCTTTATGCAAATATTCAAATAGAAAAAACTCAACAGAAATAGAATAACTTCAATATAAAAATATGAAATTAAAGATTGAGAACGAGCAATTAAAAAAAGTTACCTGTGAAAAGAGATGGTACAGCTGTAGTAGTAGACGAGAAGAAGTTTTGAAATTCGAAATAGTAGAAACATTAAGTAAAGATTATTCTATAGAGTCATTATGTAATATAACGAATATTTCAAGAAGTAGATATTATATATGGTTGAAAACTAACATTATTCAAAAAATTTTACCTATAGACATTGCTAAAAGAAAAGGTGATAGTTTTAATTGTTTTTATTTCAAAATTATAATCAACCATATTCCATTAATAATCTTACTAAGGCCCGTAGCAAATTAATAAATTGAAATTAGATAGTATTTCTATAATGATTGGTTCTACCATAAACTTGTTGAAAAATTTTTTTAAAACAGTTAGACAGATAATTTATATTATAATTTTTTACTTGAATGATTTTTACAACCTTTTTAGTGATATAAAAGATCAAATAAAACTTATATAAATAGGAATGTATTATCTAGACAATATTTGGTTTTTAAAAGATTACCATATGTATTAAAAATAGATAAAAAATTAAGACTTTATTCTTGTTGAATATAAAAAATCAAAAATGAATCAATTGCTAGTGATATTTCCTTATCTTTCAAAAGTAATTATTCATATATTTAACAAATTACAAATACTACAATTAGGTGTCTACAAAATTATCCCAAATATAACAAGTACAGTAGATGGAATATATAATTAATTTAATTAAATAAAAAGGGAAAATTTTTATCAGCATCAAAATATGATGAAATTATTGACATTTTATCGTAAATAGCTGTTCTAATGAGATAAATACATACTATAAAATATAGATTATATAAAAACTAAATACTTTGATAAAACTAATTCTATATTTGGAAACAGAAAATTTACTATAGAAATTATTGTTACGCTAACTATGTATATAACCAGATTTAATAATATGAAAGAGTTAAATTAATATGAATTAGACTTATCTATAAGCAATATTGTAACAATTATTACAAAAAACGAAAGGTATTTATATATCATTACATTATAATTATATCATACACAATAGAGTTACTATATTGAATATAAGCAAATAGATAGTTGATAATTATGACAGCTTAATTACCTAATATTACTGTAATCAATAGACAAATTATTATCAGAATTAAAAAAATAGAAGTGTAAAATAATGTAAAAAAATTGCTAAATGCTAAATATAGATTTTTAAACTACTTTAATTTATCAGACATCTATTAGTTTTATAAAATCAATAATATTTATTTAAAAAAATGTAAAAGAACAGAATATATGATATAATATATATTAGAAGGAATATAACAAGTTAACCCTTTTAAAAAACAACAGATTAGATAAAATATTTATATGCCCAAAAATTTGGTAGAAGAGCTTGGTCTCGGTTATGTTACATACATATTGATGAAGACAAAAAGATGTTTTCTCACATCTATTTATTTAATAAAAGATTATTATATGAAAATGATATCGTTTTAACTGGGAAACAAAGTATAATAAACAGGGTAATTAATTTTAGAAAAACTATTTTATTTAATGAATAACAATTTCCATTTTTAGAAAAAAATGCTATTATTGGTTAGATAGATATAGAGATAGTAAAAATCTTGGTATTTAACAAAAAGAGGAGAAATATTAAATGAGTATAAATATAAAAAAATTAAGAATCATAATAATTATTTTTATAAGTGCAATTTTAGTAACAGGATGTAATGGAAATGTTACTAGAAATTTAAGATATGCCGGATTTTCTTTATCAACGGAAGAATTTACCTGTAACCCCTTGATTCCGGTTAGTGAGGATAGTAAATCAATTGACACCATTCTATATAGCAACGGGACATACGCTATTACAGATGATGGAAAACTATATGAATTATCATTATCTAAACCTTACAGCAATAATGAGAATTGTAAGAAAATTAATTTTCCGATTAGAATTATTGCATATATGGATGAAACAATATTAAAAGGAGAAGACAATAAATTTTATTATGCTCCAGCAACAACTACCACGACACCATTAACTGAAGTTACAACAAATGATAGTAATTATCAATTGTATACTCTTTTGTTAGGTCAAAAACAAGTAAAGAAAGTAATAACTGTAGACGCTAATATAGGAATATACTATGTTTTAGAAGATGATGGGACCGTTTATCAGTATACAATAACAAGACAAGATTACAATTCTCCATATACTATAACAGAAAAAAAACCAGTATATGAAAAAGCAGAATATGGTACAATTACAGATTTCAATTATGCTGGTGATAGTACTTTAACATATATAAAAACGAAGAAAAAAATATATCGTATGCAAGTAACAAATGAAGAAGAATGTACAAAATATGCTGACATTACCTGTAAGTATAAAATGAAGTTAGATGATACTCTAACGAAATATTATAATAATAAAAAAATATTATATTATGGACCTAATTTAGTATTTACAGATTATGGTAAATACTTCACGCCATAAAAAGAAAAGAAGACTTGTAAGCAAGGCTTCTTTACTTTTTATAATAAATTATGGTAAACTAAATAAAAAAATAATAGAAAAGAAATTTAAATTAATAAAATTTATACTTTTGATAAACGAACGCTAACAACATATAAGAGGTGAAATTATGCAAATAGCAGAAAATTGGAAAGATTATGAATTAATTGCAACATCACGTGGTCAAAAATTAGAACGCTGGAAAGATATTTATTTACTTAGACCTGATCCACAAGTTATTTGGGATAAAGGCGATTTACTAGAAAAACACCATTCTTTAATTCACGCCATATATCATAGAAATAATAGAGGTGGTGGTGTGTGGGAAAACTTAAAAAATGTACCTTCTGCTTGGCATATTAATTATAGGAATCTAACATTTAATATTAAACAAATGGGATTTAAACATACTGGATTATTTCCTGAACAAGCAGTAAATTGGGACTTTATGATAGAAAAAATAAAAAAAGAAGATCGGAAAATAAAAGTGTTAAATTTGTTTGCGTATACTGGAGGAGCAACAATTGCTTGTCTTTCTGTGGGTGCATCAGTGACTCATGTGGATGCATCACGTGGAATGGTCGATTGGTGTAAAGAAAATGTAAAATCAAGCGGATATGAACAAGCAGAAATTAGATATATAGTAGATGATGTAATTAAATTTGTAAAACGAGAGATTAGAAGAGGAAATCATTACGATGCTATTATTATGGATCCACCAAGTTATGGAAGAGGCGCAAATAAAGAGATATGGGATATTGAAAAAAGTCTAAATTATCTAGTTTCATTATGTACTGAAATATTATCTGATGATCCATTATTTTTCTTGATTAACTCCTATACAACCGGATTATCTTCAACGGTATTAAAAAACATTTTAATGTTAACAGTCAATAAATATAAAAAAGGAAAAATAACCTGTGGAGAAATAGGATTAAAAGGGACAAAAGATAACTTAGTTCTACCATGTGGAATTTATGGAAGATGGGAAAAGAATGATGAAAATTAATGTTTTATATGAAGATAATCATATAGTAGTTGTTGAAAAACCAATAAATGTATTAAGTCAAAGCGATAATACTAAAGATAAAGATTTGCTAACAATGGTAAAAGAATATATTAAAGAAAAATATAATAAACCAGGAAATGTTTATATTGGATTAGTACATAGATTAGACAGACCTGTTGGAGGAATAATGGTATTTGCTAAAACTTCAAAAGCAGCAGCTAGATTATCTAAGCAAATAGTAGAACATAAAATGAAAAAATATTATTTAGCTATTGTAGAAGGGATAATCAAAGAAGAAAAAGGGACCTATCATGATAAAATAAAGCATCTTTCAAATGGAAATAGTGTTGTTAGTGAAAATGGAAAAGATGCTATTCTCGACTATGAAGTACTAGCAAGGAACAAAAGTGCTAATAAAACGCTAGTAAAAATCGATTTGAAAACAGGACGTCATCATCAAATAAGAGTACAATTTGCAGCCCATTCTCATTATTTGTGTGGAGATCAACGATATGGAAAAGAAGATAAAATGCAAATTGCACTCTATGCATATCATTTAGCCTTTTTTCATCCGACAACAAAAAAGGAATTAACATTTGAAAAATTACCACCAAAAATTGATCATTTGACAAAATTTACAGTGTCAAAATATGTACATTAGATAAAATGTTTGCAATTGCAATTTTTTTTTGCTATCATAATATTAGAATAAAAGTAGAGGAGTCGATATCATATGAATTTTAGTTTAGACTGGTTCTTATCAATACCAGGATTATTAATTACTGGAGGAGTATTATTATTACTTATAGCATTAATCATTTTAATTGTAACAGGTAGAAAAAAGAAAGATAAAAATGATTCTAGCATAAATGCTGAAACATCAAGTCCAACTCCAGCAACAACGTCACAAGAAACAATTACAACAGCATCACCTACACCTAACCAAACGATTTCAGGAATGAATTCTCCAACATTATCTGCAGGAACTATTATGAATATACCGGCTCCAGCAGCACCAGGGCAAATGCAAAATACAAATATCAATATGGGAATAAATAACAACACGCAAACTACAGGAGTAACGCCAACAGATCCAATGACAACTCCGATTATACAAGCTACACCAGAGATGGTTTCAACAATGGAAAACCCAGTTATTCCAACTGCCGAACCAATTGCACCAATATCACAAACACCAACTATTCCAGCTGTTGAACCAATCGCACCAGTAGAACAAACACCAACTATACCAGCTGTTGAACCAATTGCACCAGTAGAACAAACACCAACTATTCCAGTTGTTGAACCAATCACACCAATAGGACAACCAACAACTATTCCAGCTGTTGAACCAATCACACCGATAGGACAACCAACAACTATTCCAGCTGTTGAACCAATCACACCAATAGGACAACCGACAACTATTCCAGCCGTTGAACCAATCGCACCAGTAGAACAAGCACCGGCTATTGAAACGATTACAAATCAAGTATATCAACAAAACCCAACAGAGCCAGTAATTTATGGAGGCGCAAATCCAATTGTACCAGAAATCAATATTCCAGAAACTCCACACCAGATTTATGGAGGCGCAAATCCTTTGGAAAATACACAGTCTATTCCAATTTCTAATCTTGTAGGTCCAAATCAACAGGCAGTTGCTCAAACTCCTATTCTAGAACCAACTATTGTAGTAGAGCAACCAGCATCAATAGTCGGACAACCTACAAATATGGGACAATAGAAGGATAAAAGCTTTAAGCTTTTTTTCTTTATAATACGACATTGCGAAATATTATATTATTTATTTATGTAATAATAATTATAATCTCAATAGCTGTCTTGATTTTATCAAGTTATAGGACAGAAACTGGAATAATAGAATTGGGAGATACTGTGTTGGTAGAAGTAGAAACAAATTTATTAAAACCAAAAATAATAAAAGGTGACCTAGTTATTTCTGATAAAGCAAAAAAAAATGTTAAAGTAAATGATATTATTTCTTACATAACTTTGGAAAATGGCAAAGCTAAAATCCGTACAAATAAGATTGTTGCGATTACAAAAGATAATAGTTCACAAAAAATATACTCATTAAAAAAAGAAAATGGAACAATAGAAAACATTGATGATAGCTGTATATTAGGAACTTACAAAATGACAATACCTTTAGTTGGAACAATTTTAACATATATATTATCCAAACGAGGATTTTATACTGTTGTAGTACTTCCTTCTATTATACTTGCTATATTATTTTTGATAGACTTTTTGTTAGATTTAATAAAAAGTCGTAAAGAAAAGACTCAAACATAGGACTTTTCTTTTTTTTTTACCGAAATAATGATATAATGAAGCTGGGTGGTACGATGAAAAAGATAGTAATATTAGCATTACATTTAGGATATGGTGGAGTAGAAAAATCAATAGCCGCTTTAGCCAATATTTTATGTGAGAAATATAAAGTGGAAATTATTTGTATTTACAAATTATATGATAAACCAGCATTCGCAATTGATGAAAAAGTAAAAATAACATATTTAATAGATAGTGATTTACCTGTTAGAGTTGCTAGCTATAAAACATTATTATTTCATGGACACTTTATCAAACTAATAAAAAAAATATCAACTGATTATTTTTCAAAGTTAAAGATTTTAAGTTTTTTTAAAGATAGTATTTCAGGAATATTTATGTATCCTAGACGCTTTTCGGTTATGAAAAAAGCAATCAGTGAAAGTGATGCTGACATCATGATTTCAACAAGAACATTTTTAAATGAATGGCTATCTATTTATGGAAATCAAAATATTATAAAGATCGGTTGGGAACATAATCATCACCACAATAATGAAAAATATGCTATTGATGTAGTAAGAAGTAGTAAAAATTTAGATTATCTTGTATTAGTATCCAAAGATTTAAAAAAATACTATGCTAAAAAATTAAGAAAAAATAAATGTGAATGTATATATATTCCTAATATGTTAGATAATGTTCCAAAACGATTAGCATCGCTGGAAGGGAATAAAATTATTTCAGTTGGAAGATTATCAACAGAAAAAGGCTATATGGATTTATTGAAAATATTTAAGCAACTAGCAAAAAAGCATAAAGATTGGCATCTAGATATCATTGGTGATGGACCAGAAAGAGATAAATTAGAAGTTTATATAAAAAGCAAGGGATTAAATGATAAAGTAACCCTACATGGATTTAGATCTAAGGATTATATAGACAAGATGCTTCATCAAGCTTCCTTATATGTAATGACATCTCTGACTGAATCTTTTGGTATTGTTCTTTTAGAGGCAATGTCACACGGAATTCCTTGTGTAGCTTTTTCGTCAGCGGAAGGTGCAAGAGAAATTATTATTAGTGGTAAAAATGGTTATTTAATAAAAAATAGAAATGCAACCGCCATGATAAAGAAAATAGAAGATTTAATGAAAAAAGAAGATGTAAGAAAACAAATGGGAAAAGACGCAAGAAAAAGTATAAAACAATATACAAAAGAAGTAGTACAAGAAGATTGGTATAATCTATTAGAAAAGAAGGTAAAAAGATGAAAAGAAATGTAATGTTTATCTCATCAACAGGAGGACATTTAAATGAACTTATGCAACTAAGACCTATGTTTGAAAAATATGACTATCACATTATTACAGAAAAAACAAGATCAAATTTAAAATTGAAGGAAAAGTATCCAGGAAAAATAGGTTATTTAGTTTATGGAACAAAATTACATAGGTTTACATATATTTTTAAGTTACTATATAATTGTTTTAAAAGTTTATACTACTACATAAAGTTTCATCCAGATTATATTATTACAACAGGAACTCATACAGCAGGTCCAATGTGTTGCATAGGAAAAATTTTAGGTAGTAAGATTATTTATATTGAAACCTTTGCTAATATAAAAACTAAAACATCAACAGGTAAATTAATTTATCATTTCGCAGATCACTTTATTGTTCAATGGCCTTCAATGAAAAAAGTATATCCAAAAGCAATAGATGGGGGATGGATTTATTAATGATATTTGTAACGTTAGGAACACAAGATAAACAGTTTCCAAGATTACTACAAGCACTAGACAAAG
>CALVKI010000083.1 GCA_944332635.1 uncultured Bacilli bacterium | reverse complement strand
TGTAGTAGTTTAACAAATTTAGATGTAAGCAATTTTGATACGACAGCTGTTACTAATATGGTATCTATGTTTAATGGTTGTAGTAGTCTGACTGTTTTAGATGTAAGTAGTTTTAATACTTTAAAAGTTACTAATATGCAGTCTATGTTTAATGGCTGTAGTGGTTTAACACATTTGAATTTAAGTAATTTTCATACATTAAATGTAACTGATATGAGTTATATGTTTAATGATTGTAATGGATTACAGAGTTTAGATGTAAGTAGTTTTAATACTTCTAAAGTTACTACTATGAAGTATATGTTTAGACTTTCTAGTAGTTTAACGAGTTTAGATGTAGGTAATTTTGATACATCAAATGTAACTGATATGAGTTTTATGTTTGACAACTGTAGTAGTTTAATAAATTTAGATGTAAGTAATTTTGATACTTCGAAAGTTAATAATATGCAATCTATGTTTAATAGTTGTAGTAGTTTGATAAATTTAGATGTTATTGGTTTTAATACTTCAAAAGTTACTAATATGGTGTCTATGTTTAATGGTTGTCGTAAGTTAACAACTCTAGATGTCAGTGATTTTGATACTTTAAATGTAACTAGTATGAGTGATATGTTTCGTAATTGTTGGAATCTTACAGCATTAGATTTGAGTAATTTTAATACTAATAATGTTGTTAGTATGGCTAGTATGTTTAATGGCTGTGGTAGATTGGAACATTTATTATTAAATAATTTTGATACTTCAAAAGTTAAAGATATGGGATGGATGTTTCAAAATTGTAGTAGGCTAATCAGTTTAGATTTAAGTAGTTTTGATGTTTTTAATGTTTCTAAAATGAGTTATATGTTTGGTGGTTGTAGTAGTTTGATAAAGTTGGATATGAGAAAAGCCGTGTTTAATGCTACTTCGTATGATAATATGTTTTCTTCTGTTAATGGTTATATTGATGTTATTGTTAAAGATAGTACTGCACAAAGTTGGGTTCGCTCTAGATTGGATGAAGTTAATTGTTCTAATGCTACTGTGACGATTGCTACTGATGTAGATAGTGGTACTGATGAGGTTGTTGATTCTAATGATAGCGTTGATATTGATAATGAATTTAGTCCTGAACTTAAATTTGAATTAGATGATTCTAAAACTACTTTTGGTTTTGATTCCTTAACGCTTGGATATGGAGTACGGTTTAATATATTTAGTTGGTTATAATTTTTAGTTGAATGAAAAAAGCTAATAATAAATATGAATTAGCTTTTTTTATGTAATATTTTTATTTAACTATTATTGGTCATCTGTCTGTCTTTCTTATTTGTGTTATAATATATTGCAGGGAGGTAATTAAATTGGTTGTTGGTGTTTTAGTGCAATTATCAAGTCAAAATGTAGATAAGATATTTGATTATTATGTTCCAAATGATATGGTACCCTTTATTAAGGTAGGAGTACGTGTTTTGGTTCCTTTTGGTAAGCAAACTTTAGAAGGCTTTGTTTTGGTTGTGAAGCATAATAGTGACAGAGTGTTAAAAGAAATATATTCTGTCCTTGATCAAGAAATCATATTAAATCAGGAACTGTTGCTTCTTGGTATAGAAATTCAAAAAACAACCCTATCCACTTTAATTAGTGCGTATCAAGTAATGTTACCTAAAGCATTGAAAGCTAAAGCTGGTGTTTCAGTTTCTAAAAAATATGAAACAGTCTATCAGTTAAAAAATAAGAAATTTTTACCTAGTACAGTTGCACAAAAAAGAATTTTAGAATTGTTTTCTAATAAAGATATTGTCTCTAAGAAAGAATTAACTAATATTTCAGTTTCTGCCCTTTCTACTTTATTGAAAAAGCAAATTTTATTAGAGATAAAAAAAGAAGAGTATCGTATGAAATATGAAATAAAAAACGATAATAGAAAAATATTAACTCCTTTGCAACAATCAGTCGTTGATTGTGTGTTGAAAGATCAAAAACATGTACCATTTTTGCTTTTTGGAGTTACGGGTAGTGGAAAAACAGAGGTTTATATGCAAATTATTGAGGAAATTTTGAGTAGAGGAAAGACTGCTATTATTTTAGTTCCAGAAATTAGTTTAACTCCTCAAATAATTGAACAGTTTTCCAATCGTTTTGGTAATCAAATTGCAGCATTGCATTCAGCATTGTCTGAAGGTGAAAAGTATGATGAGTGGAGAAGAATTTGTAAAGGTGAAGCTAATATTGTTATTGGTGCTAGAAGTGCTATTTTTGCTCCACTAAAAAATATTGGTATTATTATTATTGATGAGGAGCACAGTGATTCTTATAAGCAAGGGGATAAAAATCCTAAGTATCATGCGAGAGATGTTGCTATTTGGAGGGCTAAATATCATTCTTGTCCTGTTTTATTAGGAAGTGCTACACCTTCTTTAGAATCTATGGCACGAGCTGAAAAGGGTGTTTATGAGCTTCTTGTATTAAAGGAACGAGTTAATGGTAAAAGTTTGCCTAGTGTAGAAATTATTGATATGAATAAAGAGGCTAAAAGTAGTTCGTTCCATATTACTAATAAATTACTTAATGAACTTTCATTTTGCATTGAACGAGGAGAACAGGCTATTTTATTTTTAAATCGGCGTGGTTTTTCAACTTTTGTTACATGTAAAAATTGTGGTAATACAATAAAGTGTCCTAATTGTGATATTACTTTAACTTATCACAAAAGTAATAGAATGTTACGATGTCATTATTGTGGATATGCAACTCCGCTTCCTAAAGTGTGCCCTCATTGTAAAGAAGATGCATTATCTGATTTAGGTGTTGGTACTGAAAAAATAGAAGAAGAATTGCATACTTTATTACCTGATGTCAAAGTTCTTAGAATGGATGTGGATACTACTAGTAGAAAAGGTGCTCATAAAAAGATGATAGATGCTTTTCGTAATCATGAATATGATATTTTATTAGGTACACAGATTGTTGCGAAGGGGTTAGATTTTAGTGATGTTACTTTAGTTGGGGTTATTAATGCAGATACGAGCCTAAATATTCCAGATTTTCGTAGTAGTGAAAATACTTATTCTTTACTTTCACAAGTTGCTGGAAGATGTGGTAGAAGTAGGAAAACAGGTAAAGTTTTTATTCAAACATTTAATCCTGATCACTATGCTATATCTTTTGTAAAAAATCATGATTATTTTGGTTTTTATAAAGAAGAAATGAAAATTCGTAAGAGGTTGGGGTATCCTCCATTTTATTTTTTATGTTATTTGAAAATTAGCGGAAAAGATGCTAATAGTATATTTAAGGAAGCATTAAAAATAAAACGATCTTTGGAACGGAATTTATATCATACAACAATACTCGGACCTACTACTTTAACAGTATTTAAAGTTAATAATATTTATCGTTATGGTATTATTTTGAAATATAAAAAAGAGAATGTTTTATCTGATATTTTATTAAAAATTCAAGATCACTATAAAAATAATCATAAAGTTAAGATTGATATTGACTTTAATCCTAGTCATTTTTAATAAAATATGTTATTCTTATGTTAATGATAGAGGTGATTATTATGTCGGAGAATCAATTTTTGCAGACTGATGATGAAATAAAACAAGATTATGAAAATAATATTAACCAAAAAAATAGTCAAGAATTTCAACGTTTAATGGATCATAGTAAAAAAAAATATGATAACTATTGGGATATTAATAATCCAATAATTCGTATTATTTTGATTATATTATTTCTTATAATTGTATTAGGTGCTAGTTATTATTTTATTATGTGGTTTTGATAATTAGGGGTGTGATTTAGATGCTTTCTTCAATTTTTTTAAAGAAAGAAGTAAGGGATTTATTAAAAAAAATTTCAGAAAATCCTCGGTATAATGATAAAAAGAAAAAAGATTCTATTAATTATGAAAAGTTTTCTGGATTAGAGCAACCATTCTTTTTGTTTTTTGATGCTCTGATTAAATTTCAGATTATTATTGGAGATGAGGGGTATTTATCTGATTTTATTCATCATTTAGATTTATTGTGGTATAAGATAGATAATTTCCATGATATTAATGAAGGAGTTTGCAAAATACTAATTAAATTTTGTGCTAAAAAGTTAGGATATAAAAGTAGAATTGAAGAACATCGTAAGGAAATATTAGAATATATTTATCAAAAGTATATTGTAGAGGGGTATCTCTATCATGGTATTTCTAGTGTTTATGTAGAAAATATTAAGCAAAATGGATTTGTTCCACAAAAATATAATAATTTTTATTCTCGGTTTGAACGGTTACAAGAAAGATATTCGTCCTTTTGTGAAAAAATGGATTTTAGACATGATTATGTTTCTTTTACAGATGATTTTATTATGGCTTGTTATTATGCAACATATAGTCCGCTTTATTTTTCTTCTTTTTTGTGTTCCCCATCTTTAAAAAGAGTGGAGCTTAACAGTTATGCAAAAAGAGATTATATTGGATGTTTTAAAGAGCTTCATCATATTTTAAAAGAAAATAGTATTAATGAAAAGGATATTAAAATAATTGAGAATTTATGTAATGATGAATGGAAATTGTTAAGACAAAGTGAAGCAATACCTACTATTATGTTAGTTAACAGAAACTATTTTTATAAAAATCAATTACATGGTATCCAAGAAATTTTGATGGATCAAGAAACTGATATTAGTCAGTTAGCTTCTCAAATTATGGATTATCGGTTAACGAGTTTAGCTTGGAATAAACCTATCCCAAAAGAAGAAATAGAATTTGTTCAAATTCCTTATTCTGAATTTGTTGTTGAAAAGGAGACAACTAATGTCGAAGTTTTTTTACCTACTGTTAGTATGGAACAGCATTCAGAAGATGGAAGAGTTTCTTTTTTAGTACTTTTAGGTTCTATTTTTGTTTTAATAGGAGTCCTTGTCAGTATTATTATGTTATATCAATAGAGGTGAAATTATGAAAAATATTAAAGTGGTTTTTATGGGAACTCCTGAATTTAGTGTCCCTGTATTAGAAGGTTTGATAGAGCATTATCAAGTAGTAGGTGTTGTTACTCAACCAGATCGTAAAATTGGAAGAAAACAAGAAGTTTGTTTTTCACCAATTAAAAAGATTGCTCTCAAAAATAATATTTCTGTTTTTCAACCAGAAAAAATTAGATATGAGTATGAGGATATTTTAGCTCTTAAACCAGACATCGTTATTACCTGTGCATATGGTCAAATTATACCTAAGCAGGTATTAGATTATCCTAAATATGGTTGTATTAATGTTCATGCTTCTTTACTTCCAAAACTTCGTGGAGGTGCTCCTATTCATAAAGCTATTATTGATGGGTATGATAAGACTGGTATTACTATTATGTATATGGATGTTGCCATGGATAGTGGTGATATTATTTCTCAGAGAGAAACTAAGATTTTAGAGACAGATACTATGGAAACTGTTCACAATAGATTAAAAATAATGGGCAAAGAATTATTACTTGATACTTTGCCGTCTATTTTTGATGGAAGTGCCAAAAGAATTAAACAAGAGGAAAAAGAAGTAACATTTGCTTATAATATTAAGAGAGAAGAAGAATATCTTGATTTCTCAAAGACAAGTAAAGAATTATTTAATCAAATACGAGGACTTAATCCATTTCCTGGTAGTTCTTGTACTATTGGCGATAGAGAATTTAAAGTTTATATGTCTAGAATAGGAAAAATAGATACGAGTGCTTATAGATATGGAGAAGTTTTGCATATTTATAAGGATGGTATTGGTATTGCTACAAAAGATTTTGAAATTGTACTTACTGATATCAAACCTATGGGTAAAAAAAGAATGCTTGCTAGTAGTTTTGTGAATGGAATAAAAAAAGATGATTATATCGGAAAGGTAGCTTATGGAAGAAAAGAATCAGAACAATAAAATGAATAAGAAACAAATTTTAGAATTTATTCGTACACCTAAGGGAAAAGCTTTTTTGTTTTTTGGTATTTATTTTGTGTTTTTTGTTGTTTTAGCTATGATTGCACATATTGGTGGTCAAGGCCCTGTTCTTGGCAGTACGGATTTGGATTTTAAGAATTTTTCTTACAATCTTTCTTCTATAAAAAATGGAAATTATAATTTTAATTATCAATTTTCTATTGATCAAATGAGTACTACTTATTCTGGTAAGCATTATGATAACATGTCTTTATTTAGCGATGGGATTATTAGTTATTATCAGCAAGATTCTTTATTTATGAAATATCAGGACGGAATTTGGATTAAGAGTGATTCTCCTTATCCACTTTCTTCTCTTACGGAGGCATCTATTATTGATAATTTAATAAATACATCTACCTATGTTTCTAAGACATCGTTAGCAACAGGAGAAGAAACTGTTACTTTAGAGATTACTACAACAACATTAGTTAAATTATTGGATGGTTTGGAAGTTGATTTGGATGATCCAGTTAATTCACTTGAATTAAAGAAAAATGTAAACGATGAAATAGTTCAAATTAAATATAATTTTGATAGTTATGCTAAATATAAAGGTTTGGCTGCTAATGAATTTAGACTTACTTTAAATTATTCGAATTTTGGTTCTGTTCAAGAATTTGATGAACCTATATAATTTTTTATTTAAGTTTATAATTACTTTATATTGATTATGATGGAAGATTATAATCAATATTTTTGACAATTTTCTTAAAGTTGTTATTTTATTGGTTGATTGAGATAGATAGCTATTTATTTAGTGTATATAAAGCGATTAAATTAATTTCTAATTCTATGAACAATTGTCAAGTATTTTGTTAATGTAAATTGACTATCTAAGTTTTGTCAATACTAAATTTATAAAAATATTATACCACGTCAAAAATCACGAAAATAGACATTTTTTTAAAATTTTCGTGTATTATAGTAATATATATGATAAAATTAACTTGTTAATTTATTTTGAATGTTGTATTATTTTTGCACATTGTATATAACATTCTTAATATTTTTGTTGAACATGCAGTTAGGCTTTCATAGTAATGTTTGCCTTCTGCTTTTTTTATTAAATAATAA
>CALVKI010000082.1 GCA_944332635.1 uncultured Bacilli bacterium | reverse complement strand
TTTAAAAAATTTAGTTTCTTTTTCTAAATGATTAATTATATATTCTAGCTCTTCTATAAAAATAGAAGGGCTTTTTTGTGGAACTAATAAAAATACTTTGTTCTTCGTTCTAGTTAACGCAACATAAAATAAGCGTCTTTCTTCCGCAAATGGATATTTTTCTTTATTTTTCATTACCAATCTTGTTAATCTTTCTTCTTTTATTTGTGATGGAAGTGACGTAATACTATTTTCTAAATTAATAATAATAACAATATCACTTTCTAATCCTTTAGATTTATGTATTGTCATATAGTCTATTTCTCTATTATCATTTTCTATCACTATTTTATTTTCTTTTTCTTTTACTTTATCGCTTAATATCAAATTTATATCTTTATTGTTTCTACCTAGTACTAATATTTTATAGCTATTTGGTAATGTTGCTATTAAGTTAAGAAATGTTTCTTTTAGATTGTAATACGTAATTATTTTTATCGGGTATTTTAAATGTTTTTCTGAGGTAAGATTCTTTTTTATTTGTTTTTTATTTTTCATTACAAATTTACCCGCTATTTTTATTAATTCTTCGCTATTACGATAAGTACGACATAATTTCATGATTTTGGCATTAGGAAAAAAATCTTTAAAATTTAAAAATAAGGAAATATCACATCCACTAAACTTGTAAATAGATTGAAAATCATCCCCTACAACAAATAGTTTTGCTTTTGTTTTATTAATTAATTCTCTAATTAAGGCAAATCTTATAAAAGAAGTATCTTGGTATTCATCTATAATAATATGTTTTATTTTCTTTACTCTCTTTTTGTTTTTTATTATTTTAGTAGCATACGTTATTAAATCATCAAAATCAAGTTCATTATTTTCTAATAAGTATTGTTCATATTTTCTATAAATATTTAAAATTAGAATTAAAATAAATTTTTCTTTATTATAATGTTTTATATTTTTTATTTTTCTTATTTCTTTGTGGAAATTTATAAACTCCTTTAATGCATAATTATTACTTTTCATTAACTTAATAAATGTTATACACAGTTTTTCTAACTGCTTTAGTTCTTCTTTTGTTATTTTGTCACAAGTCTTGTGGAAAAAGTTTTCTAACTTTTGTTTAATTAAAGTATTTTTCCACACATCTTGTGTAAAAAACTCAGTAGTTACCATTTCCAAAAGTGAATCATCACATATTGAAAAGTTTTTTCTTTTAGACTTTATAATCTCTAAAGATAGTTTATGAAAAGTATAAGTTTTAATTTCTTTTCCTATGTCTTTTTTTATTTTTTCAGCAAGACTTTTGGTTGCGGCATTCGTAAAAGAGATACAAAGTATTTCTTCTGGGGCTATGTTTTTTTCTTCAATTAAGTATTTTATCTTACCAAGAATGGTCAAAGTTTTTCCACTTCCTGCTCCAGCAGTTACTAATATATAGTCATTCTCACTTTTAATAATTTCTTCTTGTTTCTCATCTAATTTATAATCTCCAACTTGCATAACTTATATTTTAATTATTTCTATAATTTTAGCAAACGACACTTTTTTGTTTTTGGTTCTTAAATTATATTTCTTTTTCTTTATTTACAGATTATAATTAGTTTTTTATAATTAGTTTAGGTGATAATTATGGAAGTTTTGATTCATATTCAGTCTATTAATGATTTAAAAAAATTTCAAAAAAGACTTTTTATTTATAGATCTTTTTTATGTCGTTTTGTTAAGTTTAAATATACTTCTTTACTTCCTATTAACTCTTTTATTACGGCTTTAAATATTAAAAATCGAAAAAAAAGAATTATTTATATATATGACCATTTATGTAATAGTTTAGATACTTATTATCAAGATAAGAATTTTTGTAAATTTAAAAATGGAAAATGTATGATTCAACAGAGAAAAAAGAAATATGTAAATGGTTGTTGTAGAAGATGTAAATATGTTACGGATAAAGGCTGTGCTACTAGTAATTTTGCCTGTAAGATGTTTTATTGTGAAAGTTCTCATAAAAAAGAAAAGTTATTAACAGAAAAAGAGTTACCTTTATTAAAATGCTTAAGTATTAGGCAAAGATTTATATTAAGACATGATTATTTTTCATCTAGAGAAGATGTAATTAATGATTTATGGTGGGAAAGTGTTATTATTAATTTATTTAGAATTTATCCTAGATTTATTTCTAATATCATACTAAAAAGAAGATAGTTGTTATCTTCTTTTTACTAATTCTCTTACTTTTATTCTTTCGTTATTTTTTGGACCAGTTCCTAGTGCAGCAATCGGTGTATTTGTCTCATCTTCAATCCATCTTAAATATCTTCTATATGGATTTTCGAAGTGAGAGATATCATAAGTTCCTTTTTCTCCGAGCATATCTAAACATATATGTTGAAAAAAGTTTAAGTATAATACATATGGGTTATTTATTCTACAATTATTTTTTAATCTTTTTATATCTATATCAAAAACTCTTCTTTCTTTTTTTGTAACTGTTGTTTGTTCTGATTGATCAAATATCGTATTTTCAGTATAATCTCTTGAAAATATTGGTATATCAATAAGTCGTGTTTCATAAGGATTATCGCCACGAGCCTTATTTACTAGTCTTTCTAGTTCTAAGGCATCTAGCATTGATATTTCATCTATATTCATATTTCGATAATTTTCACCCCAGATTTGTTTTAAAAATATTGAGGGACATTTTTTTAATAACTTTTTTATATATTGTTTATCTATATCGTGATATCCATAATATGCATCAATATCTCCTAGAAAAGGATATGTTCCTGTTTGTGATGCTAGATTGATTTGAGTCCAAGTTAAAGGAGCTCCTTTTCCACAATCTCCTGAATAAATAAAGTCTCCTAGTTCAGTAATATTACTTATTCTAATTGGAAATGGTCTTATTACCATAATTGTTTCTAGTACTCTTTCTGGAGGAATTCCTGAATCTGCCAATAGTTGTGCTGTTGAAACATTTCTACTCGTAACATAAGGGTAATTACTACTATGATTTAAACTTAGGTCACACCCTTGTGCACCTTCTAGTAAAATATATTCATCTGGATTATCTAAGTGTTGATATAAAAGTTCTAGCCAATCATCATTGTTAACAACCACGGCATCTTTATATCCTTTAAAAAAATTTAAATCGGGGTCCCTTACTACCTTTTCAGTCGTTACCGCACCACACCCTTTAAATGTAGAGCCACTTTTAATATTTGCTCTTTCCCAGTCTTTATGTCTTTGTTCTATTACGGGAACTAATTCATGGACATATATTTTTCTACCATTTAATAGATGTTTTACACTTTCATATTCTTGCATAAATATATCCATATCAATTGCAGATCCTGGACCAATGAAAAGTGTTGTATTAGGATTTACGATAGATACTGGAATATTTCTAAAAACATAACTTTTTCCTCTTTCATCTACAAAAGTATGTCCTGCATTTGGCATGCAGTTTGTAATTGATGCTCCAACATTTAAAGAGGGGTCTGTTGCTAGCTCTCCTACAACTTTTGCTTTTCCACAACTTCCTGCTTCTCCATCTATTACAGATATCACATTTTTTTCCATAACATCACGTCCTTAATTGTTTATTATACGTTTAGTTATTGCTTTTCACAAGAAAAAAAGACTTAATCTAGTCTTTTTGTATTTAATGCTCTCATAGAGTTTAATATGGCAATTACTGATACGCCAACATCTGCGAATACTGCTTCCATCATATTAGCAACTCCTAGTGCACCAAGAAGTAGGAAGAATAGTTTAATTCCTATTGCAAAGTAAATATTTTGTTTTACAATACGTATCGTTCTTTTAGAAATTTTAATAGCAGTTGATATTTTGGAAATATTATCATCCATAATTACAACATCAGCAGCTTCAATTGCAGCATCACTACCTAAGGCTCCCATGGCAATACCAATATCTGCTCTTGTTAAGACAGGGGCATCGTTCATTCCATCACCAACAAATGCTACTTTTTTACCATCTTTTTGTGCTTGTAAAATATTTTCTATTTTATCTACTTTATCCTGTGGTAAAAGTTCAGAATATACTTTGTCTACTCCTACTTCCTTAGCTATCTCGTTAGCAATTTCGGTTTTATCACCTGTTAACATGATAAATTCTTTCATCTGTTCTTTTTCTTTTAGGTCTTTTAGTATCTTTGGTACTTCTTCTTTTACTTTATCTGCTATGACAAAGTATCCAAGATAATTTTTTTCAATAGCAACATAAATAATTGTTCCCACTTTATTTATACTTTTAAATTCTATATTATTTTCTTTTAATAATTTTTCATTTCCAACTAAAACTTCTTTTCCATCAATTTTAATACTTATTCCTTTTCCGGCGATTTCTTTTACATTAGTTAGTTTTTCTTTTTTGTTTTTTAGTTTTACGTAATCTGTTATAGCTAAAGCAATAGGATGTTTGGAAAATGATTCAGCAAGAGCAGCATAACGAAGCATTTTATCTTTTTCTTTGGATTCTACTTCGATTACTTGAAACTTTCCTTCTGTTAGAGTTCCTGTTTTATCAAATACTATTGTTTTAGTGTTTGATAAAGTTTCTAAGTAGTTACTTCCCTTAATTAATATACCTTGACGTGATGCTCCACCTATTCCCCCAAAAAAACCCAAGGGTACTGAAATTACTAAGGCACAAGGGCATGATATTACTAAGAAAGTCATAGCTCTATGTGTGCACTCTAGTATTGTTAAATCTTTTATAAATAGAGGTGGTATAAAAGCTAGGCATAACGCTAATATTACGACAATTGGCGTATAGTATTTAGCAAACTTTGTAATAAAATTTTCTGCCTTAGCTTTTTTTGAACTAGCATTTTCTACTAAATCTAGTATTTTTGATGCAGTTGATTCTTCAAATTTTTTTGTTACTTTTATTGTTAAGAGGCCTGTTTTATTAATACAACCACTTAATACATTATCGTTTTTCCCAACCCTTTTAGGAATACTTTCTCCTGTTAGTGCAGTTGTATCTAGAGAGGATTCTCCTGTGATAACTATACCGTCTAGAGGTATTTTTTCTCCTGGTTTTACTATGATAAGGTCATTAATCTTTAATTCTTCTGGATCTACTTTTACTAGTTTTCCATTCTTTTCCACATTAGCATAATCTGGTCTTATATCCATTAATTCCTTTACTTGTTTTCTGGATTTTCCTACAGCATAAGAGTTAAATAACTCTCCTATTTGATATAGTAACATTACTAAAACTGCTTCTAGGTTTTCTCCTGTTGCAAAAGCTCCTATAGTTGCGATAGTCATTAGGAAGTTTTCATCAAAAACTTGCCCTGATACTATATTTCTTAATGCTTTTAATATTACGTTATAACCTATTAATAAATAAGTAAATATATATAGTATTAATTTAATCATATCTATTACTGGCAATATGGTAATTGTAACAAGTAAAAATATTGTTATAATAATTTTTATTAATTCCTTTTTTTCTTTTTTTGTCATAATTTATCTCCTAGTCTAACCAAGTACATCCCGGTTCTACTTTTTTACAAACTTTTTTAACCTCTTTTAAGATTGTATCATAGTTTTCATTTTCAAACTCTATTTTTACTTTTTGCATTAAAAAATTTACATTAGCATCTACTATACCTGGTACTTTCTTTATGGCTTCTTCCATTTTAGCAGCACATGCTGCACAATCTAAGTTTTCTAATTTAAAACTTTTTTTCATATTTTCTCCTTTCATTTGAATAATCATTCAACTGTTAATAATATTATACTTGAATAACTATTCAAATGTCAATAATAAAAAAATGCAAAAATTTGCATTATTTATTTTGAAACAGCATTCCTTTATAGTATTTCCAAGCTAAGATACGGAAAGCTCTTTTATTAATTAGATTTTCGTCAATTGTTTTTTCTTCTAGAGCATTTTTTATTTCATTTATACTTTCTTGGTAGTCCGTTGTAATAATCAAATCATTCCCAGCAAGAAGAGCTTTTACTGTTTTGTTTTCAACATTTTCTAGTGCTCCCATTGCTATATCATCAGTAATAACTATACCGGTAAATTTTAAATTATCCCTTAATAGATTATGAATATCTTTGGATAATGATGCTGGATTATTTTCATCAATGCTACTTACAATATTATGGCTTACTAAAACTGCTTCAGCCCCCGATTTTATTCCTTCTTCAAATGGTGGAATATCATTTGTCATAATGTCTTCATAAGTCCTCTTATCTGTTGCTGTACCATCATGGGTATCTGCATTATTTCCATAACCAGGGAAATGTTTTAACGTGAAAGACACGTTTCCATTTTTACTTTCTTCTATAACCGTTTTAGCATATCTTGATGTTAAGTCCGTATTTTCACCTAATGTTCTACTATACATATAATCATCTGGATTAGTTGAAACATCTACAACGGGAGCAAGATTTAGATTTAGTCCTAAGCTTTCTAATAATTCACTTTTTTCTTTGGTATCTTCTTTGATTCTATCAAAGCCTCCTTCTAAATACAATTCTCTTGGAGACTTAAATTTTTCACTTCGTAAATTTGTATTACTACTAACTCTTGTAACAATTCCCCCTTCTTCATCAACCGCTGTTAAAATAGGAATATTAGCAGCACTTTGTAAATTAGACATCATTGCGATAACTTCATCTTTTGTTTTATCTTTAAAATCCTTAGCAAAGAAAATATAACCGCCAAATTTATTTTCCTTTAACACTTCTGCTTGATTTTCTTCAGGATATCGAACTAGTAGTATTTGAGATATTTTTTCATCTAAAGTCATATCTTGTAGCTTTTTATAAGCTAAAATATAGTAATCGCTAAACATTCCTTCATCTTTAAAGTCTTCTGGTAGTCCATCTTCATCTTTTATCACCTTTTTTGTTTTATAGGTTATTACTTTTGTTGTTTGTATTGTATTTTTGGTATTAAGTTTCCCTTTATACTCAATATTTACTAGTTGTCCTATCTTTGGAGCTTTTTTATCGATCTTAAACGTATAGATTACATTGTTACTGTCTTGAACTGTTACGTTTTTTCCTTCTACATTTGTTACTGTTGCAATTAAATTTTTAACATCCTTTTTTTCTGCTTTTTCTTCTTTTTTACAAATCCCTATTATTCCCACTATTATCACAATCAAAATTAATAGTAAAAATATAATTCTTAACTGTTTCATAGCCACCTCTTGTTTCATTATATACTTTTTTTTATAAATTATGTTAATCTTTTCTTTTATTTGCATTAAAACTACTAATTTATTATAATACAGTTGAGGTGATATCTTTGGAAAAACTTAATGCTGACGCTATACATAATGATATATTAGTAAATGAAGTTAAGAAGAAGATTTGTTCTAATGACATTATTCATAACTTAGCTTTTTTTTATAAAATTATGGGAGATAATACTAGATTAAATCTATTGATGGTGTTAGAATTTGGAGAATTATGTGTTAGTGATTTAGCTTATTTACTTAATATGTCTATTTCCGCTGTTTCTCATCAATTAAAATCTTTGCGCAATGCAAAACTAGTCAAAATTAGGAGAGATGGTAAAAATATCTATTATTCTTTAGATGATGCCCATATCAAGTCTATCCTAGAAGTATCTTTAGAACATATTTTAGAACGTTAAATTAATTTAGGAGGAAGATTTATGATTATAAAATCTAGTGCGATTGATCGTTTATTACAGCAAAATCCTAACTTAGGAGAAAGAAGATTCGGTCTTCCTGAAGTTGGTGGGAGGTATGATGGTGACTCTTTTAACCCAATTGTTCAAGAAATTGCTGATGCTATTGAATATTATGGTTTCGAGGTTAGAGATGATGATATTACTACTGTTCCTGATATTGATTTAGGTAGTGGTAATCCTACAAAATATCCACCTTTTCCTATGGCTATAGAAGAAATGAAGAAAGCATTAGATTCTTATATGTATAAGTATCCTTATACCGAAGGTTCTGACGAAATTAGAAAGGTATTACTTGATTATATAGAAAAAGAAGGATTTATTAATACCACCCCTTATAATTATTCTGATATTGATGATAAGGGCTTATGTGTTCATAACATTACTTTCTTGCCTTCTACTTCTATTGCTTTCAATATGGTGATTAGTCTTATTTCTAAACCTAGTGATGTTGTACTTGTTACAGGACCTAACTATGGTTTATTTACTATAAGAGCTGAAAGAGCTGGTGCTGAAGTTGAAGTCTTACCTTTATCAAAGGAAGATCACTGGCTTGTAAACCCAGAAAAGTTAGCAAACAAAATTGATGAAATTAATGAAAGTTTACAAAAAGTTTATAATCGTAGAAAAGGATATATTCCTAGAGTAGTAGCTTTTGTTAATGCAAACCCTAACAATCCTACTGGTAAAGTCATGGGAGAAAAAAATGCAGATTTATTAAAAGAAATTGGTGAAGTTTGTTTAAAACGTGGAGTTTTTATTATTGATGATTTGGTTTATCGTGATTTAACTTTTGATTCTCAAAATATTGCGAAACCAATTGCTACTATTCCTGGAATGTTTAGAAATACTATTTCTTTATTTGGTCTTTCTAAAAGTTATGGTATGGCTAGTCTTAGAGCTGGGTTTGTAGTAGCTGATGAAGTGATTATTCGTGAATTAATCAATCGCATTTTCCAAGGTATGGATTCTGCACCTGATATTGTTGGACGTGCCCTTGCTGGTGCTTTTAACGTCCGTCCTGAACGTGATGCTATTTATCAAGATTATTTTGCTAAATTGAGAGCTATTTACCAAGAAAAATATCAACTATTAAAAGCTTTAGTAGAAGGAATTGATTCTATTAATGATTCTTGTTTAAAAAATAAAATTAGAAGTAAAATAGAAAATCAAATTACTGATTCTAAGTTATTGGAACAGGTTTTAAAAGGTCTTCCTTATACAAAGTTTCCTGATAATTTAGAACCTGAATCCGGATTTTTTGCTATTTTAGATTTTACACAAGTTCGTGGAATGAAATATAATAATACAATTATTAATACTGAACGTGATTTGCTTACTTTCTTCTATCGAACTTATCGTACTCGTTTCTTGGTAGGTCAATCTATCAGTTGGCCTTATCCAAACGAACTAGTTGGTCGTGTAAATTTTGCTATTGAAGATAATCTAATTATCTCAGCTCTATCACAAATGAATCAGTCGCTTCATTTATTAGAACCAGGAGAAGATTATATTATTCGTAAAAACTTAGAAAAAGATCAAGAACAAATGGCACATATTAAAATTGATGGTTGGAGAATGGCCTACGATAAAATTGTTGCTTCTAAATATTTAAAATCTTTGGATTATGATTCTCAAACACAAAGATATTTAAGTAGTTTTGACGAATATAAAGATTTGGTATTTGTTGCTGTTCGTGGCGATGAAGTTTTAGGTTATTCTTGTTTTATGAAATATGATAAAAGTGATAAGTACGATTCTGAGCTTGTTAGTTTATATGTAAAGAAAGAGGAAGCTGGACGTGGAATCGGTTCTAATTTATTAATTGCTACAGCTAAAGAGTTATATTCCCATGGAAAGAAAAGTATGATAGTTTGGTGCTTTTCTGATAATACTAATGCTATTCGTTTTTATGAGGGTTTAGATGGTATTAAAGTTGAAGAAAAGTTAGCAAGAATTGGAGAAGAAGATTATTTAGAATATGGTTTTTATTTCGATTTAGAAAAGATTGCTTTAGAAAATTAAACATGTTATCACAGATAACATGTTTTCAGACTGTTGACAAAGTAAATTTTGTTAATAGTCTTTTTATTTTACATAATTTGTTGTATAATTACTATGTAAGAACGCTTTATATAATCCAAAACTAAAGCACTTGTTCTTACTTTTTTTAT
>CALVKI010000081.1 GCA_944332635.1 uncultured Bacilli bacterium | reverse complement strand
TAGGATATTTAATTCTTAACTCTTTTTCGGTTTTAAAAGTATCTATTATCATAATAATATTATATTACAAATTAAAACAACCTCAAAGAGGTTGGCGAATGAAATTTATTTCATTCTTTTTTTATTGTAAATAACTATTTTAAATGATTCATCATATTAACAATATCATCCATTTTATTTTTAAATAGGTGAGAATAAGTATTTAATGTTTCA
Organism: uncultured Bacilli bacterium; assembly: GCA_944332635.1. Classification (GTDB taxonomy): domain Bacteria; phylum Bacillota_I; class Bacilli_A; order RF39; family UBA660; genus Faecimonas. Next base: position 3,250 of record CALVKI010000081.1, on the reverse strand, counting down.
TCAATTTTAGCATGTCCTAAGTATTTAGCAACAATCATGATATTAGCACCATTATTAATGAGTAAAGATGCACAAGAATGTCTAAAATCATGAATTCTAATTTGTTTTAAACCAGCACTCATTGCATTTTTATTTTTTCTTTTTCTAAGAACATCTGGGTGTAGGGGAGAAACATCACCAACGACAAACCATTTCTGATTAAAGTTATAATATTTAGAAACTTGCTTTTTATATTCCTTTAAATGATTAACTAAAATATCTGGCATTGGTATTGTTCTAGTAGAAGTACGAGTTTTAGGAGTAGTAATCTTCCAATAACCACCATCACCATTTTCATTTACAACATTTTTAACAATAGATAAAGTCTTATCTTCAAAATCAATGTTATCCCAAGTAAGGCCTCTAAGTTCTCCTCTACGAAGACCACAATAATATAATATTTCAAATACACAAATAAACTTTAAATCATCTTCACATGCAATAAACTTTTTAAATTCTTCATAAGTGTAGTAATCCATTTCTTTTGGTACAGCATTAGGATCTGTAAACTTTTCCATTCTGTTATACACAGAAGTAAAATTAAAGTCATGCCACTTTGTTCCATAATTTAGAATTTCTTTTAAAAACTTATGATAGTGATTTTTAGTTTTAACAGCAACTGGTTTATTGGAAATCATAGTACGCCATTTTAAATAATCAGTAATATTAAAATCTCTTACTTTTACTTTTTCTAGCATCTTTAAAGAAGTAATTCTTTCACGATATGTTCTCATAGTTGTAGATTTGACTTTATCTGATTTATAAGCGTAAAATTCTTCATATAAATCTTTAAAGGTCATATCAGTAACATTAATTTCTTTCCTCTCAACTTTAGACATAAAATCCTGTTCCGCTTTAACAGCTTCATTTCTTGTCGCAAACTTCTTGGATTTATATTTTTTTCTAGAACCATCAGCCATATATAAATAGTTGTAAAATACCCATCTTCTACCATCTTTAGTCGCTTCATTCTTATTTACTTGTTTAACAGCCATACAATCCTCCTTTACTGGCCACACAAATAAATCAATCATGCGAGCCAATTATATAACAAAATAAAATGTCTTGCTAGTTTGCAAATCCTAATATTAAAGAGCATAAAAAAAGAGCAGGGTGCTCTACAAAATCAAATTTCATCAATAGTTAAATATTTTTCAAATAGTTTATCATAATTTTCAGATTCCACTAATTGTTGGTATTGTTTTATTTTTTCTAATACATTTTTAGTATTTATACCATATTTTCTAATAATACCATTTGAAATTTCATTAGCAATCTCCTGATATAGACTATTGAGTTTTTCGATAGTCTTTATTAATTCGACATCATTTTTTAATAAAAGTTTTAGTTTTTTTGTTTCTAAAAGTATTCTTTCTCTTGAATTTAGAATGTTAATTATTATCTCAGTAGTAACAGGATCATCTTTTGATAAACCATTAAGACCTTCTTTGGATAAAGGAAATACTTGTAAGACATCTATATATGCTACATAAGAATTTAAAATAATATCATATTTCTTGTTTTTAACTTCATGATTATAAATGTCTTTTTGTAACTTTTCATTGTTTTTATTTATTTTTTTATTTTGAAAAATTACAATAATTGATATTACCAATGGTAAAAGTATACCACAAATAATATTAATCCAATCTGGTGATAAACTACTTTCATAAAGATCTATAAATTGTTTAATAGCATTTACAATTTCTTCCATATATTCTCCTTTCAAATAATGAATAATCTATATTATACCATATTGAAGACTAGTTACGTACAGATTTTAAATAATCAATATTTATATTTAAAAAAGCCACCACTTCACACATAGGTAATAACCCTTTTGGAAGTAGGTAGCCTTTTTCTTCACAAAGAATTTTTATTTTCTTCTTTAACTTAAATGCATTATTGATTCCAAGACCAGATAGCCTCATTAAATCGTCTAAATTACACCATTGTTTAGAAATTAATTCTAATGTTTCTTTAGCACTCATCGCTCATCATCCTTTCCAGATATTTTATTTATCATTTCTTTAATTTCTAATTGTTCTTCTAATGTTGTAGGCACAGATTCACATCTTTTTCCATTCCATAACATAACTCCATCAGTATCATAACTAATAATATTATTTATTACATCTTTATTTGTGTTAACTCCATTAATTTCTGTAACATGTATATAGTTTTGTCTGTATCCATTTTTATCTAAATAGCCTTTAGGAATACCTTTTACAATAATTTCAATATTAGTATCAAGAATATATTTATTAGCAATTGTTTTAGATATTCTGGCACTAAAAAAGGATGGATAATTTTTTAATTTTCCATCCTTATCTTTAAAATATTCATCTTTTGATATATCAAACCAAATATATTTTTCATCAACATTATTCTTGATATTAATTATTTTACCATGAACTAAAGTATAATCATTTATTTTCATTAAAACCTCCTAAAAATCTCATCTTGCAAGATCTTGTAATTATATTTTTAATTTATATATTTAACTTATTTATTATGTAAGAGATATATTTCTACATATATAGAAATTATTTTCTAAGTAATTAGAATTTTATTTCTAATATATATTCTCCTTTTAAAACTATTACCATTAACAATAGTAATATAATTGTTATCTACTAAATATTTAAGTAAGTTAGTGATAGTTCTTGTAGAACAACCTAATTGTTTAGCATAATACTTGTTTGTTCCATAAGCATAACCTAATTGCATAGCATTAGAATTTAAAATACCTAGAAGTAACATCGCACTTCTAGGTATCTTAGAATTAATTAAATGTGTTGGAACCATTACAAAATTATCCATATATACTCCTCTCTGTAAAACAAAAAAGAGAAGTTATTAACTTCTCGAAATTTGCTTTCTCTCACTAAATTTTATAATTTTTGCTATTCTACTATATTTTAACATGGCAGGTAGATAAATCAATAACCAAAATTATCTCGTTTTATATTCTGAAAAGTAGTCCAAAAATTTTCAATTTTTTTTCCAATTTGTTTTCAAAAATCTTAACAACTTTTTCCCCAATGGGGAGGAAGTTAATATTCATTTCTATAAAATTATGACTATTAGCAAGCAATGGAAATGTATAGCACCCGAGGATTTGCTATAATTTCCTATAATGGGATAAATCCCAATCCCTTTATGCTATTTATAAATATGTATTTATGATAATTAAATTAATATTACTGAT
>CALVKI010000080.1 GCA_944332635.1 uncultured Bacilli bacterium | reverse complement strand
TAGGATATTTAATTCTTAACTCTTTTTCGGTTTTAAAAGTATCTATTATCATAATAATATTATATTACAAATTAAAACAACCTCAAAGAGGTTGGCGAATGAAATTTATTTCATTCTTTTTTTATTTGATATAATGGTGATGAGGTGAGTTTATATGAAAGAAAGTCAATTTCAAAAAGAGAAATGGCTTAACAGAAAATGGGTTATTGTTATTTCTATTATTGTGTTTATTTTAGTGATGCTCATGTTATATCAATGGTTTCTTGTTACTTCTACTAATAAAGTCATATCTAGTAAAAGTATAATTAATTATAAGGGTACTATTCATTTGACAGAAGGGACAAATTGTAATAATTCTTTTAATAATTTAACTTTTTGTGTTCCTGATGGTTTTTTAAAAAAAGAATCTTCTGATAATTCTTTGGTGATGTATACTGATTCTGATAGTCGTTATTTTATGATAGGGAAATTTCAAAATAATTTAGAACAAGAAATTTTAGATTTAGATGATAATATTAATGTTAAAAAGTTTATGGAAAAATATCAATTTCAAGATATAGTGGATATATTGCATTATTATGAAAAGCATGAACAAAAAGAATTTTCATTTTTGTCTTTCCCATCTTCTATTAAAGAATATTATGTTATTTGGAGTTTAGTAAACATTTATTTACCAGAAGGAGATTTATATTATATAGATGGTGATTATTATGGGTATCTTGTTAAGCAAAAAAATAATTACACTATTTATTTATATGATAAAAACGATGTGCTATATAAGATTTCTCTTCAGGATAGTAAGACGAGTGATGCATATTTTTCTATTGATAATGTCAAAAAAATTCTTAGTACTATTCATTTTCAAGACTAGTCATAGTCTTTTTTTTGCCCATAATTTTCCATTTTTCTATCAAATATATTTCATATTAGTTTTATATACTGGTAGCAAGAAAGGAGGAGATAAATACACATTCTTGATTGAAAATTAAATTCCCACAATTTCCCATAATTATTTAATAATTCTTACACATTTATACGATATAGTTATATTGTCGAAAGGAGGAAGATAGATAGAAGAAAAAAATTAAACACATAAAAAGATTTTATACAAGTTGTTTTATATATAGATGAAAGGAAGATGATGCTTATTTGTGAAGTAATATTCCATTTATTAAAGGAGGGGATGCCCATAAGGTTATAGAAGATTTCAGGGAATAGTGTTATACTATTGGTAGGTGGTAGAAATGTTTACAATTTGTTTTGTTGAAGATGAGATTAATTTATCAAACCTTATTCAGACTTATTTAGAACGTTCTGGTTATGAGGTTGTTGCTTTTACAAAAGGGCAAGATGCTATTGATTATATTGGAAACAAAGTAGATCTTTGGATACTGGATATTATGTTAGGAGATGATGTAAATGGCTATGATATAATCAAAGCTATCCGGAAGCAAGATGAAAATGTACCTGTTATTTTTACTTCCGCAAGAGATCAAGATTTAGATAAGATATTAGGTCTTGAACTTGGTAGCGATGATTATATTACGAAACCATATTCTAGTAAGGAATTAGTCTTACGTGTAGATAAAATATTAAAAAGAGTATATAAGGATACTCAAACACAAATTATAACTTATGGATGTTATAAAATAGATACCGATAAGCGTGTAGTTTTTGGTGAAAAAGAGAAGGAACTTAAGCTTACAACTTTAGAGTTTGACTTGTTGTTACTTCTTATACAAAATAGAAATAAATGTTTTTCTAGGGAAGAAATATTAAGCGCTGTTTGGGGAAATGATTATTTTGGAACTGATCGAGTAGTAGATGATTTAATTCGCAGATTGAGAAAGAAGATGCCTAAGCTTAGTGTTAGTGCAGTTTATGGATATGGGTATCGTTTATCATGAGATTTCGTAAAACAAAATTAAGTCATCAGTTAATCGCACTAATTGGATTAGCTTTTGTTATTTTATTCATTTCCTTGGGGGTTATTCTTCCTAAAATGGTGATTCCAGTAGCTGAAAAAAATATTTACACTTATTTAAGTGAGCCTTTAAAGTTTGTAGGCAATAATCGCATTGATAAGTCTTTACTTAATACGGAAGTGGCATATATTTATATTGTAGATGATGATGTTGCTACCAGTGAAAATATGCAACAGGTAATTAACCTCAAAGATATAAAAAAATTATTATCTTATATAAAAAAGGATTATGGTAAATTTAACTATAATCATGATACTTACTACTACTATACAATTACTAAAGATGAAATTACGAAAGTTGCTATCTCAAATGATAATTATATCAATGAAACAAAGGAAGCTATTTTAAGTACTATCTTTCCAATAGTTTTAAGTACGTGTTTATTAATTGGTCTACTTCTTGTTATGTGGTCTTCATTTGTAGTTAAGAAAATTGAAAAGTTGAAAAATAAGATAGATCATATTGATAATTTAGATTATAATCATAATATTAATTTTGAGATTGATGATGAGATTAAATCACTTGCTTTAGCAATCGAAGATATGCGGATTTCTTTAATTAACCAAGAAGAATATCGCAATCAAATGTATCAAAATATATCACATGATTTTAAGACACCTCTCACCGTTATAAAATCATATATTGAAGCTGTTGAGGATAATGTTGAAGATTCTAATACCGCACTTCAAATTATAAAACAGCAAACTGAAAAATTAGAAAACAAAGTACACTCACTTCTTTACTTGAATAAACTTGATTATCTTAAAAATTCTAAAAATTTTGAAAATGAATTAGTAGATATGGAGCAGATTATTAAAGTTGAAGTTAATAAATTTAAGTTTCACAGAAAGGAAATAAATTTTATTATTGATATTGATAAAAAATCTAAATATTATGGTACTGTGGAACATTGGGAAACAATTTTTGATAATTTGCTTTCCAATTTTATGAGATATACTAATACTACTATAAAAATTACTGCGAAACAAAACAAACTTATTCTATATAATGATGGCGAGAATATCGCTGATGATTTTCTTGAAGGAATCTTTACTCCATTCCGAAAGGGAATTAAAGGAGAGTTTGGTTTAGGTCTTTCGATTGTTAAGAAAACATTAAATATTATGAATTATGATATTATAATAAAAAAAAAAAAAAAAGGTGTATCCTTTATTATAAAGAGAGATTTCTAACTATAGAATCTCTTTTTTTGGTTATTTTAATATTAGGTGATATTATGCGTATTTTGATTACTGGTGCAAGTTCTGGCATAGGATATGAAGTGGGAAAAAGTCTTGCTCAAAGAGGTCATTTGGTTTATATGACTTGTCGTACAGAAAAGGAAGTATTTCATTTAAGAAAAAAATTGATAATGGAAGATGTTTGTGCTGTTTGTTTAAAATTGGATCTTCTTACTGATGATATTTATTTGGCTAATTCTTTGGATATTGATTGTCTTTTTAATCATGCTGGAATTGGTTGTGCTGGTAGTATTTTAACCATGCAAGATAGTGTACTTCACGATATATATGAAGTGAATTTTTTTCGTTCTTTTTTATTTTTAAAATTGGTATTTCAACACATGCAACAAAATCATATTGAGGGAAAAATATTTGTTACATCATCTTTACTCAGTATTTATCCATTGCCTTTTTTAGGAGTATATAGTTCTAGTAAGGCGGCTATTTCTTCTCTTGTAAAAGCCTTGCAACAGGAGAGTAGGATACTAAATTGTTCTATTTCATTTTGTTTAGTTGAGCCGGGAGCCTATTCTACGGGGTTTAATCAAGCAATGATTGACAAGATCGAGAAATATCAACAATTAAACTCTAGATTTTTATCTATTTATAGATATCAACGTCAATTATTTTCACTTTTAGAGTCTAATAATATTGAGAAATTAGCAGATAAGGTTGCTTATGAAATGGTCAAAAAAAAACCAAAGAAAGTTCTTCGGATTCCTTGGATACAAGGATTTTTATTAAAACTTATATTTTTATTATTTGAATAACTAATTCAATTTATTTTGTTTTTTTTCTATATTTATTAACATGCTTTGTTTTCATCTCTTGCGGTTACTGTGTCTCTATTATTTAATGTGTGATATCTTCCTCGTATTCTGACAGAAAAGAAAACATTTTTTTAGTGTTAGTTCTTCAAATTTACTGGGGCTAATTACATATACTTAAAACTTTAAATTATATATTTTCATTTTTTCTTTTTAGTAGTTGTATTATATAAGAAAATTTTTAGTTTATTAATGGTAAGTTTACTTTTTTCTCTTTTTTTTAAACTTTAACATTTCTAAATGTGGAAAAGCATGGATTAGACGTTTGTCTAACAATTTCATTGATTTTTCTATTTGTTTGCGTACTAATTTTGTAATTCTTTCTGTATCATCTTTTTTTATTATTTGTTTTTCTTGTATTTCTTTACTTAGTTTTTGGATATTATAGATAATTTTATAAGAAATAATATTGTCTATAATATAGATAAAAAAGAAAATAAGACTGAATGTGTAAATAATATATTTTGGTAGATTGTTTAATAAGTTAAAAATTATGGGATTTACATAATTCATTGTTAGTATGCCTAGGATACTAAAAGGTATCATTGTTTCCAAACATATTCTCCCATTTATATTGAATCTACGATATGTATAGTCCCACCAACGAGTATGATAAATTTTTTCTAAGAAATAGCTTGTGAGATATTCTAAAATTGAACAACTAACTATTATTAATATGAATAATGTAAAGGGCTCTTTTAAATATCGTTTGAAAAATAGAGTCATAATTAAAACTCCGTAGCCATAAATTGGACAAATTGGGCCTATTAAAAAACCTCTATTAATAAATTTTTTTTCTGAAATTAGTTTGCATATTACTTCTAGGCACCAACCTAGAAATGAATATATAAAAAAGAATAAAATATATATACTGATAGTCTTAATCATAATTATACCTCATCTTAATATTACCACTTTAATGAAAAGATAGTCAAATATTAAAAAATAATGCAAAAATAAAAAATATTGTTGCCAAATTAAAATGATTGTGCTATTATTATATTGTCTTTGTTTATGGCGATGTAGCTCAGCTGGCTAGAGCGCCTGGTTCATACCCAGGAGGTCGGGGGTTCGATTCCCTCCGTCGCTACCAGATTGATAGTTAACTCAAACTAATGTAGTTTGAGTTTTTATATATTATTTTATCATTACAATTGTAATGATAATAAAATTAAAAACTCTAATATGTATATAAAATAATATTTTAGGAGATATGTATGCTTAAATATGATAGAGATGAAATTAATTGTTTAGAGTACTATACATCAAGAAAGGCCAATAAATATTTAGATTATGAAATGATAAATCAGTTTTTAAAATTTTTATCTAATCCAAATGATATTAATTTTACTTCTTCTGAATGGTTGTATGTAAATCCTAATCAAATTAGTTTAATATTTGAATCTATAGAAAAACTTTACTGTTTATGTTGTAAATATGGTAATGTACATACCATTCCTAAAATAATATATAGACAAGAACATCATTGGAATAACATTTTAGATCATATGGATATATATTCAAATTTATGGGTTACTGAATCTTTCTTATCATTTACTAAAGATAAAGATGAGGTTGATAGATTTAAATATAATGAAGATTGCGTATTATTAACTGGCTTTACTAAAAATTCTTTAACTACAGGTATGATACCTTTTATAGATGTAACTGATGTGTTGGGTGTAGATCCTTATTTGAGAGATGAAAAGGAAATAATAATACCACCATTTTCTTTGGTTCAAATTGTTTCTACTGATAGTTATAATATTAATTTATTATCTAAGGATTTGATTAATGTGACAGACTTTAGTCAAGAAATGTATTATACTCTTTTAGAAAAATTTATAGAAACTTATAGAGAAGGAAATTGTATACAATTTAATGAGGTAAGAAAACAATTAAATGTTAATTTCTCCAAAAAGTTATTAAAAGAAAAATTAAAAATAATCTCTTAGTTTTATTTTAAAATTTTTCTTTTAATACTAATAGTTAGTTAGAGTGCTATTATTGCACTCTTTTTATTGTGCGTTAATTATATATAAAAGATAGGAGAGTTTTCTTGGGTTTTCTTTTCTTTTTCTTCTATTTTTATTTCTTGATTTTCTTTTATAGCTGGTGGGTTATTATCTTCTTTTAATGAACCTGCAATTTTAAAGATAGTTTTAGCATTATTGATAATTGGTTTAATTTGATAAACTACGGGGATGGCTTGGTTAATTACCCCCAATGTTTTTTGAGTACCTTCAAGTAAATTTCCCCAATTAATCGTTTTTAGGGAACTTAAACCTTTAGAAAGTAAGCCTGCTTTTGTTGCAGTTGTCATCATGTAAGGATTAGGGTACATATCATCACCTCTTATTTTAATATATGTTAAGATACTATAAAAGTTCATTTAATTGTTTTCAAAAAAAAGTTCTTATGTTATACTTTATATGAAGATAGGGAGTGAATAGTGTGGATATATTATTAAAACCATTTATTGCTATTTATCATGGTATTCAAGCTCTTGGTCGTATACCTAAGAAATTGTTTCATAAAAGTGAAGAAGCAGTAGAACAAGTGCAGGTTAATACTATAAAAAAAGAAAATAATGTTGTTGATCAGAACATATCAAAACAAAAAAAATCTTTGTTTTTTAAAAAAAGGGAAAAAGAAAATGTTAAACAGAAAGAGATGGTTACGCGAAATCAAGAAGATTTAGTTGCTGATAATGGTATTCATAAGAGAGAGGAAAATGCTCCTGAAAGACCTTTGATTAAATATCGTTATGTAGTTATTAATGCAATGGGAAAGAAGGAGAATGGCACTTTTGAAGCTGAAAGTGAAAATGAGGTACGTAGTTTCTTAGTTTCACAAGATTATGAAGTAGTATCTATTAAAGTACGTCCAGCATATGATATTGATATTAATGATCATTCAAAGATGAAAGTTTCTGACTTATCGTTTGCTTTGACACAACTATCTACATATATTAAATCTGGTATTCCACTTGTTGATGCAGTTAAAATTTTGGCAAAGCAATCAGCAAAGGCTGGACCAAAGAAAGCTTTTCAGAGATTAGTCTATGAACTTTTGAAAGGTGAGAGTTTATCTAATGCCATGTTAAAGCAAAAAACGGTTTTTCCTAAGCTTTTAGTTAATATGGTAAAAACTGCGGAAATGACTGGAGATTTGCCATCTATTTTGGATGATATGGCTGATTATTATACTTCTATGGAAAGAACTCGTAAACAAATGGTTAGTGCGATGACTTATCCTGTTGTAGTTTTGATTATTGCATTTGGTGTACTTATTTTTATGCTTACTTATTTGGTTCCACAATTTGCTTCTATGTTTGAAAGTAATGATGCAGAACTTCCTGCAATTACTTTAGCTGTTTTGGGAGCTAGTGATTTTATCAAATCTAATTGGTTATTACTAATTTTTGGCGTTTTAGGAATTATTATTGGTTTTATTGTTGCCTATAAAAAAATAATTAGTTTTCGTACTGGTGTTCAAGTTTTTTTAATGCATATTCCGGTTGTAAAGAGTATTATCATTTATAATGAGGTTGCTAATTTTACGAAGACATTTGCATCACTTCTTAATCATGGAGTTTTTATTACGGATAGTATGGAAATCTTATCTAAAATAACAAATAATGAAGTATATAAAAAAATTATTGATAAGACTTTACATAATTTAGGTAGAGGAGATTCTATTTCGGCTTCATTTAGAGGTGAATGGGCTTTTCCAGTAGTTGCTTATGAAATGTTGGTTACTGGTGAGTCAACGGGACAGTTGGGATTAATGATGGAGAAGGTATCAGATCACTTTCAAGCTTTACATAAATCTGTTATTGATCAGCTTAAAAGTTTGATGGAACCACTAATGATTTGTGCATTGGCTGTTGTTGTCGGTATTATATTGTTATCTATTATTCAACCGATGTTCTCAATTTATGGACAAATGCAGTAAGGAGGATAATGATGGATAGTTTATATTTAATTATCTTTTTTATTATAGGTATTATTTTAGGCGGTTTTTACACAGTATTGGGAAGTCATTTGGCACAAGAAAGTTATCATTTTTTTCCTTATCAGTGTAATTATTGTAAACATAAACTTATGTTTTTCGATATCATTCCTATTTTTTCTTATTTATTTTTAAGAGGAAAATGTAAATATTGTCATCAAAAAATCGATGTTATGGAACCTTTGATGGAATTGTTTACAGGTATTTTGTTTGCAGTTGCTTATTATAGTTTTGGTTTTTCTTATGAATTTTTAATTGCGTTAGGAATTATTTCATTACTAATTATTGTTACAGTTAGTGATCTTAATTATTTGATCATTCCTGATGAGGTGCTTGTGTTTTTTGTTCTTTATTTTGTTATTGTTCAATTTTTTTCTTTAGGTGCTATTGGAGTAGTAGAGCATGTTTTAACAGGAGTTTTTCTTTTTTGTCTTATGTATGCCATTATGTGGTTGGGAGAAAAGTTGTTAAAGAAAGAGAGTCTAGGGGGGGGAGATGTTAAAATGATGTTTTTATTTGGTCTTGTTTTAGATCCTCTTTTGGGGACTGTTGCAATATTTTTAGGAAGTCTTTTTGCATTACCTATGTCGTTGTTTTTATTATATAAAAATAATGAAAAAGTTATCCCTTTTGGTCCATTTTTACTTTTGGCTTTTACTTTTTTATATTTTACTAAACTTACACCTGAAATTTTAATAAGATGGCTCGAGTTTTAAGAAAGAAATTTCTTTCTTTTTTTTTAAATTTATTGTACGATATTTGAGTGGGTGATGAATGAGTGAAAAATAAGACCTTTTTGCCGGCTGATACATATATAGTGATTAATAAAACTGTAATTCATGATTCTGATCGTAAGCTTGTTAGTATGTTATATCAACCGATTATTGGATATACGGCAGTATCTTTATATTTTACTTTACTTGATGATTTAGATAAATCAGAACTTATGAGTTATGATTTAACTCATCATCATTTGATGGCAACTATGCAACTTAAGTTAGAGGATATTGTTATTGCTAGAGAAAAATTAGAAGCTTGTGGACTTTTGAAGACTTATTTTAAAGGAGGTAGCATTAATCAATATGTTTATTTGATTTTTTCTCCAATGTCTGCTTATGAATTTTTTAATCATCCTATTTTAAATGTTGTTTTATATAATAATCTTGGTAAAAAAGAGTATGAAAGAATAGTTAATTATTTTAAAGTTCCATATATTAATTTAAAAGATTATGAAGATATTACATCTAGTTTTGATCAAGTGTTTACTTCTACATGTGGTAGTGTTGTTAATATAAATGATGAAATTAGGAAAAGAGAAAGTGGTTATCCATATTTGGAAAAGAGTGTAGATTTTAATATGATTATTTCTAGTATTCCTGATAGTATGATACATGATAAATGTTTTTCTAAAGAAATAAAGCAGCTGATTAATTCCTTAAGTTTTATATATCAGTTGGATACTCTTGCAATGCAGGGATTAGTAAGAGATTCTTTGAATGAAAAAGGTTTTATTGATAAGATGTTATTAAGAAAGAATGCAAGAGAGTATTATCAGTTTGAACATGCGGGAGATTTACCTACAGTAATTTATAATAAGCAACCAGATTATTTGAAAAAGCCAGAAGGTGATCATTCTAAGTGGGCAAAGATGGTATATGCTTTTGAAAATTTAACCCCTTATCAGTTTTTAAAAGCTAAATATAAGGGTGCAGAACCAACTGATCGGGATAAAAGGTTAATAGAAAATTTATTAATTGATCAAAAACTAAATCCTGGGGTTGTTAATGTTCTTATTTCTTATGTATTGAAAATAAATCATGAACAGCTTAAGAAAAGTTATGTAGAAACAATTGCAGGGCAATGGAAAAGACTTAATATTGAAACAGTAGAAGAGGCTATGAAGATAGCTGAAAAAGAGCATAAAAAGATGAAAAAGTCAATGGAAAAGATAAAGACTAAAAACGCTAGTAAAACTAAGAATGAAGACATTCTTCCTATATGGTTTGATAAAAAATTAGAAAATGAAAATACTACGCCTGAAGAGGAAGAAGAGTTAAACCAAATTTTACAAGAGCTTTTGTAGTTCTTGTAATACTGTGATATAATTATGATGGGTATGTTAACTAATGTAAATTGACAGTTCTAAGTTTTTGGGACTTGCAGATAATATAGTTTTATGTTATCATGATGGGGTGAGGTTTTGCATAAAATATTATGATTGAGAAAAGGATGTTTATATGAACAATTATAGAGATTTGGAATTTGCACGTATTATTAGTCCGGTTCTTAAAATAGAAGAGTTTAATCAATTAAAGTTTATTACACATCATGGAATTACTAGGTATGATCATTCTATGAGAGTTGCATATTTATCATATAAAATAAGTAAGATTTTACATTTAGATTATAAGGAAGTTACAATTGCTGCTTTGCTTCATGATTTCTTTTTGGATGAAGTGAAAAATGAGAGTAGTACTAATCGATTACGACTTCATCCTCAATATGCAGTAAAAAACGCATCTAAATATTTTGATTTAACTGAAAAACAAATTGATATTATCAGTACACATATGTTTCCAGTAACTTTTACACCACCTAAATATATAGAAAGTTGGATAGTCGATTTTCTAGATGATGTAGCGGCTCTTTATGAAAAAGGATATGGTATTCACCGTGACGTTCGAGCATTTATTTATTTAATTATGTTTTTTGTTGTTAATTTCGTAAAAATGCGATAATCTTTTGGTTATCTCTTTTTTTTGATTTAATTTTATGATATACTTTTGCAAGAAAGAAGTGAAAGTATGGAAAAAACATTTATTTTTGGACATAAAAAACCCGATTCAGATTCTGTTATGTCTGCTATAGGTCTTTCTTATTTAAAGAACAGTTTAGGAGATAATACTGAACCTAGGATTTTAGGAAATGTCAATAAAGAAACTAAATATGCTCTTGAATATTTTGGATTGAGAGAACCAGAATATTTGAATGATGTGAAATTGCAAATTAAGGATGTTAATTATCACAGAGATTTTTTGATTAAGGATACAGATTCTGTTTATGATGGTTATCAAAAAATGTTAAAAGAAGGGTTAACAGGAATTCCTGTTGTGAAAAAGAAAAATACTTTTTTTGGATTAGTTACCATTAAGGACTTATCACATATGGTAGTTAATGCTAATTTTGAAGAATTATTTACTTCTTATAGTAATATCATGAAAGTATTAAAAGGTGAGGAAATATTAAAGTTTGATGATGAGATTGTTGGTAAAATTATTGTTGCTGCTTATCGTAGTACTACTTTTATTAATCAAGTACCACTTTCTGCTAATGATGTATTAATTGTTGGTGATCGTCATAGTGTTATTGAATATGCTGTAGAATCTGGCGTTAAATTAGTTATATTATCAGGTGATTCGGAAATTAAACAAAAACATATTGAAATAGCTAGAAAGAACAAAGTTAATATTATTCGAACTTCTTATGATTCATATCATATTACAAGACTTTTACCTTTAACAAATTATATAAAAACAATGATTCGCAGTTATAATCCAGCAAAGTTTGAAGAAAACGAATATGTTGATACTGTTTTAGATATTAGTAATAAATTAAAGCATACTAACTATCCTGTTGTTGATAGAAAGAATAGATGTTTAGGTTTATTAAAAATTATTGATTTAAATGAGAAACATCCTAAAAATGTAATTTTGGTAGATCACAATGAAAAATTGCAAAGTGTAGATGGGTTAGATGAAGCTAATATTTTAGAGATTATTGACCATCATAATCTTGGTAATATTACAACCAATTCACCTATTAACTTTCGCAATGTAGCAGTGGGTTCTACTTGTACTATTGTTTATACTTTATTTGAAGAAAGAGGAATAACCATTCCTAAGGAAATAGCTGGGGCTTTACTTTCTGGAATTTTATCTGATACTTTAATACTTAAGAGTCCAACAGCTACACCAAGAGATAGAGAAGCAGTCGAGAAACTTTCTTTGATTGCAGAGGTTAATTATCAAGAATATGGTATGAACATGTTAAAAGCAGGAACTTCATTAGAAGGTATGACAAAAGAAGATGTATTATATAATGATTTTAAATTATATACTATAAATGAGAAAACTTTTGCAATTGGTCAATTTTTTACTATGAATTTTGATGATATGAAGAAAGAATTGAAAGAATATGTTCATACTTTGGATGAAGTAGCTGTAGCAAATAATTATGATTTTGTTGCTTTGTATGTTACAGATATTATTCAAAATGGTAGTTATGTTATTTTTAATACAAAGGGACAAGAAATTGTTGATGTTGTTTACGGCAAAGAAAAACTTCCAGAGGGATATTTTGTTGAGAATTGTGTTTCTCGTAAAAAACATGTTGTTCCACTTATTATGGAAGTATTTGAAAATTAATAGAGGAGAATTTTATGAAAAATAAGATAATTTTAGCTGTTAAAGGAGCTTTGTTTGGTATTGCTAATATTATTCCTGGAGTTAGTGGGGGTACTCTTGCACTAACTATGGGAGTTTATGAAGATTTGATTAGTGCAATTAGTCATTTTTTTAGGGATGTAAAAAAAAGTTTAAAATTTTTATTGGTTTTTGGTTTGGGTGCAGCTTTATCTATTTTATTGATGAGTAAAGTAATTAGTCTATGTCTTGATAAATTTCCTTTTCCTACAACTTTGTTTTTTATAGGACTTATTGTTGGAGGAGTTCCTTTACTTACTAGAAAAGTTCGTAAAAGTAAAATTAGACCTTGGAATTTATTATTGTTTTTACTTACTTTTGGGGTAGTAATTGTAATGGCTTTTATGCAAGAAGGGTCTAATGTTGTTTCACTTAATAATGTTAGTCCTTGGATGATGTTTGTTTTATTTTTGGTTGGTATGATTGCTGCTGCCACTATGGTTATTCCTGGAGTTAGTGGATCTTTTGTGTTAATGCTTTTAGGTTTTTATAAACCTATTGTTAATGTGGTTGGTAGTCTTACTGATTTTTCTCAATTAGGACATAATTTAATGATTTTAATTCCTTTTGGCTTAGGCGTATTACTAGGTATTATATTAATTGCTAAATTAATTGAATTTTTATTTAATAAATATGAAATTTCTACTTATTATGCAATTTTAGGTTTTTTAATTGCTAGTATTTTTACACTTTGTGCAACTTTGTTTAATGTATCGTTTTCTAATATAGAAGTTTTTATAGGAATTTTATTGTTTATTATTTCTACTATTATAGGTTATAAGTTAGGAGATGCGTAATGGATATTATTGAAATTTTAATTTTGGGATTTATTCAGGGAATTGCGGAGTTTTTGCCTATTTCTTCATCTGCACATTTAATTATTTTTAGGGATATATTTGGTATTGGTGCTGGTATTAGCTCTAATATGGAACTTACTTTTGATATTGCACTTCATTTTGGTACATTGCTTGCGATTGGTGTGTTTTTCTTTTCGGATTTTATGAAGATGATAAGTAAAGGGTTTACTAAAGGTGTAAAAGATGATGATGGTAAAATTCTTTGGTATTTAGTTGCAGCTACTATTCCGGCTGCTATTGTTGGAGTACTTTTTGAAGAACCTATTGAGAATGTTGTTCGCTCTAATTATGTAGTTATTGCTATAGCTCTTGCTGTTATGGGGGTTATTATTTATTTAGCAGATAAATATAGTAAGGAGACTAAAACCATTAAGAAAATGACGTTGAAGGATGCAATTTTAGTAGGATGTAGTCAAGTATTTGCTTTAATTCCAGGTTTTTCTCGTAGTGGAACTACGATTGCCGCAGGTAGGATTTTAGGTTTAGAGCGTGAAAGTGCTGCAAAGTTTTCTTTTTTCTTAAGTGCTCCTGTAGTTTTAGGAGCAGTTGTATTACAGCTTATTAAAGGAACTTCTTTAAGTATCATAGTGGCTAATTTAGGAACTTTTATTTTAGGAATTTTAGTATCATTTGTCGTTGGGTTATTATGTATTAAATATTTACTTAAGTATTTACAAAAACATAATTTTAAAATATTTATGATATATAGAGTTGTTTTAGCTATAGTGGTTTTAATTTATATTTTTGTTAGATAGGTGAATAATATGAGTGTGGAAATTATAGGGTTATTCATTACCTTATTGTTAGGATTGTTTGTTTTGATAGGAGCTTTTGTTGCTTTTTTAGCAAATAAGAAAGGTCAGATAATTGATTTTTCCTTGGGACTTGCTTTTAGTGTAATTATTATGTTAATTATCCTAGATTTAATTCCTGATATTATTGAACATTTAGGGGTTAAATATATTTGGTTATTTTTAATTTTTACTTTTTTAGGTTATGGATTATTGAGATTATTAGATCATTTTATTCCTGACCATCATGAACATAATAAAATGACGAAAAAAGAGTCTAATAATAATTTAGCACATATAGGAATTATTTCTTCTATTGCACTTATTATTCATAATATAGTTGAAGGAATGGCTGTTTATTCTACTGTTCTTACTGATGTTAGTACTGGACTTATGTTAGCAATCGGTATTGGTTTTCATAATTTACCGTTAGGCATGGTAATCGCAACTGCTTTTTATCAAACAAATCAAAAACCTATAAAAATTTGGTTATTTATTGGTGGCGTTGGATTATCTACTTTGATAGGTGGAATGTTTTCTTTCTTCTTAAATAGCCAAATAGTACCAGAATGGGTACTTGGTAGTTTATTATCGCTTACTTTAGGAATGTTATTATTTATTTTGGTTTCTGAATTGTGGCCTAGAGTCTGTGATAGTAAATTTATGAGAGAGCGAAATTTGGGTATAGGTTTGGGTGTTATTATTATGTTAATATCCTTGTTTATTTAGGAGGAAGTATGTTATATAATTTTTGTTTTTGGTTTATAATGCTTTTGTTATATTCTGTTATAGGATATATAGTTGAGATTATAAATCTTACTATTATGACTAGAAAGCCTGTATGGAATCGTGGCTTTTTGATAGGTCCCTATCTTCCAATCTATGGAGTTGGTTCTTTATTCATGATTTTTTTTCTAAACCGATATGAAAATGATTTAGTTGCATTGTTCATTATGGGAACTTTTTTTTGTACTTTATTAGAATATTTTACAAGTTTATGTATGGAAAAAATATTTAAACTTCGCTGGTGGGATTATACAAACTATAAGTTTAATTTAAATGGTAGGGTTTGTTTACTTAATGCTTTTTTATTTGGTATTGGTGGAATTATTATTGTTAAAGTATTAAATCCAATTTTGTCTTGGTTAGTGTATTTAATACCTAGAGAAGTTACTATTTGTCTTGGCATTATTTTATTTATAATTTTTGTACTAGATTTTATTATTTCTTGTTATATTACTAATAATTTAAAGATAAATTTTAGTAAATATTTACATGTTGATGCTACTTCAAAAATAAAAAAAGAAGTGACACAGGCTTTGAAGAAAAATATTTTATTAACTTCACGATTACTTAAAGCTTTTCCTGGTGTTTCTAGTGCTAATAAGAGATTTAAAGATTTCTTAAAATTATTTCAAACTACAGAACATGAATTTTTTCTTTTAAAAAGTAGGAAGCAACAAAAGAAAAATAAGGAATGTAGTTCTGATAGTGTTTTTGATACTAATAAGTAAAATGTTTATTTAGAATTGTAAACAACTTAACTTTTATAGAAAGTTTAGGTTGTTTTTTTGTAGCATTTTTACATATTTTTATTTAATTTAGTTCTATATGAATAATATGTTAATTAAAAATTGGGTATATTGTTTTCTAATTAATTTTACTTGCTTCTTTTATTTAAATATTATATATTATTATTATAGTGTGTAAGGTATGGTGATAGGATGAGAAATAATAAAGGATTTACTTTGGTGGAGTTGATAGTAGTTATAGCGATTATGGGGATTATTTTAATATTAGCCTTACCTCAGGTATCTAAAATTCAAAGTGCTAATAAGAATAAGAAATATGATGCTTATTATGAGGCTATTGAAAGAGGAACTAAGCTATACATAGATTCTTGGTCAAAAGATTTATTTGGGAATAATTCTTCGGGATGCATTATTGTTAAGTATTCTGAGTTGAAAAAGAATAATTTAGTTAAAGATTTTGGTGATAAAGATATTACTTGTAGTGATGATGCTGAGACTTATGTCGAAGTTAGAAAGGTTAATGATACATATTTATATTCTACATCTTTAGTTTGTCATGATGATAATGGTGTTGTGTATCAAAAAAAGGATACTCCTAGTACTGGCGTTTGTGTAAATAAAGTTGATGAAATTGGTCCTAATATTGAAATCACACCATCTAGTCATGATTGGGTACAAACTGAGGATTTAAAAATAAAAATAAAGATATCTGATGATTATACATTGGATAAGAATATTGGGATTATTTATTATTGGACTAATTCTGATAATGTTAAAGTAAGTTCAGAATATACTTATAACTATAAAAATAAAAAGGGAGTAAAACAAGTTTCGTATGAAATTCCTACAAAAAAGATTCCTTCAGATTCGGGAGAGTATAGGTTGGTTGTTAAACCTTGGTATTCAACTTATACTAATGGTATTCAGGATGTTTTAGGAAATCAGACTGTTAGTGATACAGTTGCTGGATTGTATAAAATTGATAATACGAAACCAACATGTGGAAGTGCTACTGGGGCTAAAAATGTTTGGACAAGAGATGATTTTACTATTTCGCAAAATTGTAGTGATGATACGAGTGGTTGCGTAAAAAATTCATATAGTAAAAAATTTACTTCAACTACTGTTACATATACGTTTGATATAGAAGATAATGCTGGTAATAAGAATACTTGTACGGTTGATGTTTATTTGGATAAAACAGCTCCTACTAAACCTAGTGGTGGTGCAATAGGTGAAGTTAGTGGTAATGATACGAGTGGTAGTATAATGACAGAGGTGTCTGGTTCGAAAGATAATCATTCTGGATTTAAACAATATTTATATATGGTAACTAATAGTTCTGAAAAACCAAGTAATACGGATTCTGGTTTTACTACTTCTAAGGAGTTTGCTAGAAGTTGTGGAATGAGTTATTATGCATGGGCAGTCGCTGAAGATAATGTAGGAAATCGTTCTGAAGTGGTCTCTTTAGGAAGTACTAAGGATGAGGCATGTTGTAGTGAAAGTAATCCATTGGGTTGTACTATGTATCATACATGTCTTCCTGGAAATACTAATATCACTGATGTAGCAGGTGGCTTATCACAGGGAGGATATTTTGGAATAGTAGGATATAACACGCGACTTTATAAAATAGGTGAAGCTAACGGAGACTGGTATGTATATATTCCTGGTGGTGGTACATTTA
>CALVKI010000079.1 GCA_944332635.1 uncultured Bacilli bacterium | reverse complement strand
CGTTCATTGGTATAACAACGAACGTATTCAAAAGAAACTTGGATATTTATCACCTGTACAATACAGACTTAAATATTCATAAAATAAATATTTTTATTTAGTGTGTACTTGACAGGTACTAGTATCATGTTCCACCTTTTTTTGTGGAAAAAATATGCTATAATAAATAATACGGAAAGGAGGAAGGTTATGTCCGTTTATAAAATACCCATTACAACAGCTTTTGTTTTCTTTCCTCTGATTGCCTTTATTTTTACTTTACCATTTTTAATATATCAATATAGAAAATATGGTTCTATTCCATTCTTAAGAAGTGCCATCTTTTATAGTTTTATTTTATATTTATTATGTATGTACTTTCTAGTAATTCTTCCTTTACCTTCTATAGAAGAAGTAAAAAAATTAACAACACCAACTACTCAATTAATTCCATTTGATTTTATGAGAGATATATTAAATATATCTTTTAATTGGAAAAATATTTCTTCTTACTTGGATTTAATTCAAAGTCCTGCTTTTTATATTGCAGCCTTTAATATTTTATTAACTGTTCCTTTTGGAATTTATTTAAGGTATTACTTTGAATGCAAATGGTATAAAGCATTGATTCTTGGTTTTTTACTCAGTCTATTTTTTGAATTAACACAGTTGTCGGGATTATATGGAATATACCCAAGACCATATCGATTGTTTGATGTAGATGATTTAATATTAAATACTACTGGAACAATGCTGGGGTTTTTGATTACTCCATTAATAGCAATTATTCTACCCACCAGAAAAGAATTAGATGAAAAAAGTTTTAAAAAAGGAAAAAGAGTAACATTCTTCAGAAGAGCATTATCTTATATGATAGACTTTTTCTTTCTAATAATAACTTTCTTAATAATCAAAATTTTACTACATAATACCGTATTTAGTGAATATGCATCCATTATAACCATTATATTTTATTATTTGATAATACCATTAGTAACAAACGGAAAAACATTTGGTAAAATGATTTTGAAACTACAAGTAGTCGCTAAACAACCTAAATTTACAAATTTTAAAGTATCAAGTAGATATATATTAAGTTATATTTTATTTTATTATCAATTTATAATAATTAATTTATTAAATAAAATAGTAATACATAATAATATAGTAGAAACTATAATAAGTTGTATAATAATATCGTTGAAAGTATATTTTTGGCTAAATATAGTTAGTATTATCTTAAATATGACCAAAAAAGATAAAGTATTCTTATATGAAAAAATAACAAATACAGAAACTTGTTCAACGATAGAATATGAATTGGAAGATTCAGATGAAATTAAATTAGACAAGACAAAAAAAGATAAGAAGGAGGAAGAAGAAAGTGTTAGAATTAAAAAACATAAAGAAAAGCTATAAAACTGGCAATTTTGTTCAAAAAGCTCTTGATAATGTTAGTTTAGAGTTTAGAAGAAATGAATTTGTTAGTATTTTAGGACCCAGTGGTAGTGGTAAAACAACTCTATTAAATATTATTGGAGGATTAGATCACTATGACTCTGGAGATTTAATTATTAATAATAAATCAACAAAAAATTATAAAGAAAATGATTGGAACGCTTATCGTAATAATTGTATTGGTTTTATTTTTCAAAATTATAATTTAATTACTCATGTTACAATTTTAGAAAATGTAGAAATGGGAATGACCTTAAGTGGAGTATCACCCAAGGAAAAAAGAAGAAGAGCAGAAGAAGCACTAGAAAAAGTAGGGTTAATAGATCATGCTCATAAAAAGCCAAACCAATTATCCGGTGGTCAAATGCAAAGGGTTGCAATAGCTAGAGCATTAGCAAATAATCCAAATATCATATTGGCAGATGAACCAACTGGTGCTTTAGATACCAAAACCAGCACGCAAATTATGGATTTAATAAAAGAGGTTTCAAAGGATAAACTAGTTATAATGGTAACACATAATAAAGAATTAGCAGAAAAATACTCTACTAGAATTGTAGAGTTAAAGGATGGGAAGCTGTTAAAAGATTCCAATCCTGTAAAAAATGAAGAGAAGGTAACTAAAGAATTTAATATAAAAAAGACAGCCATGAGTTTTTGGACCGCCTTAAAATTATCTTTTAATAATATAAAAACAAAAAAAGGAAGAACTGCATTAACCGCCTTTGCCTCATCTATAGGAATTATTGGTATTGCGTTAATACTAGCATTATCGAATGGTTTTCAGACAAAAATAGATGAATATGAGCAAGATACATTATCACAAATGCCTATTACGATTAGTACACAGGCTATGAACATGAATGAAGAAACGATGCGAGAAATTGCAAAAAACAACGGAAAACATAAAGAATACATTAATAAACAAATTATTTACCCAAAGGAAAACGAATTAGAAACTATGTTACATATGAATAAGATAGATAAACAATATATTGATTATATTGAATCAATTGATAAAGACAAATTAAGTGCAATAAGTTATGAATATGGAACTACACTAAATGTTGTTACTAAAAAAAGTGATGGTACTTATTCTATGGTTCCAACTGCTACTAACTATTCTATGTCAACAACATCAATGACAGGAATTATGGGATGGACATTATATCCAGAAAGCATTAAAGGCAAAAGCTCTTTAGAAAAAGATTATGATGTATTAGCTGGATCTATTAATCAAGAAAAACCAGGAATTGTTTTAGCAGTAAATTCAAGAAATGAATTAGATAAGTCAACGCTAGAACAGTTAGGATTTGATATTAGTAAAAAAATATCTTTTGATGATATTTTAGATAAAGAATTAAAAGTAATTCCTAACGATATATATTATAATGAAGTAAATAATTACTTTATACCAAGTACAGACTATAAAAGCATGTATGAAAATAATGGTACTATAACAATAAAAATTCAGGCTATTATCCGTGGTAAAGAAGATAAAAAACAATTAACTCAGTCAGGAATCTATTATAATAAAGCACTAGTAGATGAAATAATAACTAGTAATAAGAATAGTAAAATTGTAAATAAACAAAATGAAGTAACATACAACGTGTTAACAGGACAACCATTTGATAAAACTGCATCGACAATTACAAAAGATAATGTTTTAGGAATCCTAGGTGCAGAAGTGACTCCATCCATTATATATCTTTATCCAAAAGATTTTGAAACTAAAGATTATATTGTCGATTATCTTGATGATTATAATAAAGGAAAAAAGGATAGTGATAAAGTACTTTATACAGATTATGCCGCTATGATAAGCAGTTTATCAGGAAGTATTATGGATGCCGTTACTTATGTGTTAATTGCATTTTCATCAATATCACTAGTAGTGTCTTGTATTATGATTGCTATTATAACTTATATATCAGTATTAGAAAGAACAAAAGAAATTGGAATACTAAGAGCATTAGGAGCAAGAAAAAAAGATATAAAGAGAGTGTTTAATGCAGAAACATTTTTGATTGGAGTGTTTTCTGGCCTTTTAGGAATTATAATTGCAGAATTATTAACATTCCCAGCTAACCAAATTATAGAAAAATTATCAGATTTACCAAATGTTGCACAATTAAATCCAATTCATGCTATAATATTAGTAATTATAAGTGTAACATTAACGGTAATAGGAGGCTTAATACCAGCAAGTATTGCTTCTAAAAAAGATCCGGTAGAAGCACTTAGAACAGAATAGGAGAAATATATGGAAAAATTTATGAAGAAATTTTTAAGATCATCAATTATAACATCTGTAATTTTAATCATCTTAGGCCTTTTATTAATCTATAGATCAGAAAATACTATTATGACAATTTCTTATATTATAGGAGGAGTATTAATTGCAATTGGGGCATTAGCTTTAATTAGATATGTAAAAAATGGAGAAAGTCCAGCTTTGCGCAATGAATTAGATATAGTATATGGAATAGTAACTGTAATTTTTGGAATGACTATCATTAAAAATTACCAAGCGATTGCTAGTATTATCCCTGCTGTAATTGGTATCGCAATTATCATAAGTAGTGCGGGAAAATTAAATTATGCATTTCAATTAAAAGCCGATGAGAATAGATTATGGAAAACTACTATGGTAATTTCTATTATTAGTACTCTTTGTGGAGTAGTGCTATTATTTAATCCCTTCGAAGCTATGTTAGGAATTATGAAGATTATTGGTGTATTTATTATTATTTACGCAATACTAGATATAATTTCTACACTTGCTATAAAAAGCAGTTTTACCAAAATAAGAAAAGTAATGGAAGAAACTATTACGGATGCAGAAATAATTAGTGAAGATGAACTATCTACAAAAGCCAAAAATAATAAAAAATACAAAAAAAATAAAAAAGAAAAATAGAAGGGGGAGGTTATAGGTGAATACATCTTTTTTAATCACTACATTTTCACAAACAATTGAAAAGTGGAATGATAAATTGAACTCTATAGCCTCAGAATATATGAATAGCCCATTTTTTGGTGCACTTGTTGTGATAGTTATATTTGCGTTTGGTTGTTGGGCAATTTCTTATTTAACAAAGAAATAAAAAAGAATGTAAAAATTTATGCATTCTTTTTTCTTTATTGAAAAATGAAGAAAAAAAAGTTATAATACAAAAGAAGCGAGGTAAAAATGGAGGAAGAAAAATTAGAAATAGGAAAAAAATATCAGATTCATAGTTATAAGCATGACAGCAAAATACATCGTTCTTGGGATGAAGCCGTTCTTTTAGACGTAAAAGAAGATTACTTAATATTTGGAAACGAAAAAACGAAGGTAACAGAATCTGATGGTAGAACATGGCATACAAAAGAACCAGCAGTCTTATATTTTTTTAGAAATCAATGGTTTAATATCATCGGACAATGTAAAAAAAATGGAATTTATTATTATTGCAATATTGCCTCTCCTTATATAATAGAAGAAGGAACAATTAAATATATTGACTATGATTTGGATTTGAGAGTGTTTCCAGATGGGAGTTTTAAAGTCTTAGACAGAGGAGAATATAAATATCATAAATCTATCATGCGTTATTCAGATGATTTAGATATGATACTAAAATCAGAATTGACGACACTAATTGAACTAGTAAGGAATAAATCCACAATGTTTAATGCAGAAACAATAGAAAAATATAATCATTTATATAATAAGATAAAACATGACGTAAAAGAGACGAAGGAAAGAACATAAGTTCTTTTCAGACTGTTGACAAAGTAAATTTTGTTAATAGTCTTTTTATTTTACATAATTTGTTGTATAATTACTATGTAAGAACGCTTTATATAATCCAAAACTAAAGCACTTGTTCTTACTTTTTTTAT
>CALVKI010000078.1 GCA_944332635.1 uncultured Bacilli bacterium | reverse complement strand
AAATGAAAAGTTATTTAAATCGTTTTAATAACATTGTAATGCAAGTACTAGATTGGATTTCTCCTATTGAAAAAAATGTTTTAAAAAAAAGCTAGTGCTAACGCACAGCTTCCTAATTAATATTTTTCATGACTTTTTAGTCTCAATCCATTGACAACCACACAATTTTTAACACTTTACATAGTGCTTTTTGTAATGGGATAAAATCTAATATTTTGTAAAGAAAAAATTGATAAAATTTTTTATTATAATTTATCTATTTTTATTCATTTAATTAATTTTACTCTTTTTATTGTAAAATTTTATTGTAATGTTACAATTGCGCAAAAATAAATAATATATTAAAATATTATTAATAGAGGTGATTTTTAATGTCTTTAGAAAAAATTAATGATTTTCTTAATTGCTATTTTGACACATTGGAAATTGATGATGAAATAATAATCACTTGTATAAAAAATGGTATTATTAATAGATATAATAAATATAAGGATTATTTTCCTACGATATCAGTAAATGATGATAGTTTTAAAAATTATATTATAAAGAGTAATAATGGTTACTATCAATTAGAAGACTTTTTACTAAATAGATTATTTCAAAGTTTACGATATATAACATTTAAAAATGATGAAAATGCTCAGTTCTGTGAATTTTCTGAAAAAAGCAGAACGATATACATAGCAGAAAACGCAATAAAAAAAGTAACATTATTTGCAATAAGCAATTGGCCTGATGAAAGCAAAGAATTATTTCTTAAAATTTTACTGCTTACAGTTTTTGATCATGAACTAGGTCATGCTTTAAAGTCTCAGTTTGATGGTGGATATAAAGTACGATTAGATAATTCAAAAAGATTATTAGATATTTTACATGCTAAATTAAAAAATACTATGGGTGAAGATAAAGCGAACGAAATATTTTCTTCTATGGATTTGAGTGGGTATATATCAGCAGATGACATATACAAAAAACTTATAAGTAATCTAACAAAAATATCAAATAGTAAATATTCATCCATGTTATTATCTACTGATGAACTAATTGATAATTATAGTTATTCTATTGGAAGTGGTATTGATAAACAAAATTCTACTTCTGAAAGAAGTTTAACTTTAATAGATGAACTATTACAAGAAACAGAATCAATGGAAAATATTAATTGTTATGATATTCCACAAAGTAAGTTAAAATTAGGAAATAATGGTAATTATATAAATGTGTTTTATTTGGTTAGTGGTTATAGATTTATACTTGGGTATGGGAAAATTTTAACATCATTGTTTGGCATTAAAGATACTTTTCAAGCAACTTATTTAGACCCTAGTCCTATTTTAGAAAAGTTTAATAAACAATATCAAAGTGTTGCACAAGAAGTTTTTCAAAATGACTTATCACCTTTTACTAATATAAGTAATAATTTGCATAAAATTATATCAAGTCATAGTGAATGCAATTATTTACAATTAGATTTATTTTTTGCAAAATGTTATAGACAAATGATAATGCAAAAATTAAGTGTAGAACCAAATTTATATATTGAAACTCTACTTAATGAAATCGCTTCATTTCAAATGAGATTAACAACTAATGATGACGAATCTATTAGAAATAGTTTACCACATAATGCTATTTTTAATAATTTAAAAAGCCATTTATTGCAACTAAGTAAGTCTAATAATAAAACAAAATAGTTTTATCTATAAAGAATAAGATTACGGAGTCTGTAAATAAATCTGTGTAAAGAGAAATTTTTCCATGATAAAAAAAGAAATGGGAAAATTTTTATTATGAAAGAAATAAATACAAAAATAAATGACTTATTTAAAGATGCACTATAGCAAATGCTGAATGTAAAAAGTGTAAAGATATCAAAGAAGTTTTAGATATATGGATATAAGAAAATAAATCAGCTAAATATTAGTATGGAGTACTAAATGAATTAAAACAATGAGGAATCAAAGATATATTAATTATATGTAGTGATAATTTAATAGGAATAAAAGAGGCAATTAATGCAGCATTTCCTAATACTATCCAACAAAGATGTATAGTTCATATGATTAGAAATTCAGTTAAATATGTAAATGATAAAGATTTAAAAGAATTTACATCTTACTTAAAATTAATTTATACTTCAGCAACAGAAGAACAAGCATATAGAAATTACACCAAGGGAAAAACAAGAGGTTAAATAAATATGCATCTGCATTTAAAATATGGGAGTTAAATTTGGATGCCATATGTCCATTCTTCCAGTTTTCTGAGTCCATAAGAAAAATAAAGTATACAATAAATACAATAGAATCATTAAATAGACAATTCAGAAAATATACTAAAATGAAGTCTATATTGCCTACAGATTTGTCCTTACTAAAATACTTATATTTATCTTCTAAAAACATATCCAAGAAATGGAATCAAGCATATAGAAACTGGGGACCAATATTATTGGAATTGGCTATTATGTTTGATAATAGAATTTAAGTTCTTTGAAAATTATTTTATACATGATATTATTAATGTAACAAAAAAAGGAACTATATAAGTTCCAATGATTGTGGATAGATATCATTTATACAAAGTTTTTTACACACTCTTTATTTGATTTTACAACTTCCCGTTGATTTTGAACTAAATAACTTACTAAACTCTTCAATATATGTTTCTACGCCTATTTCTTCAGCATATTTTTTTTGTTCATCAAAATCATAAGATACATTACTGGCAGTATAACCAGTAAGAGTTTTTTCATTATACATAATTGTTATTTTTCCTTCTTGGGATTCACATACTAATTTATTTGAAGTTGCAGATGTGATTAAAAACAATACTACCAATAATACTATAAATCCAACTACAATTCCTCCAATAATCATCAATACTTTTTTCATTTATTTTTCACCTATCTTTCAAATATATTATATCATATTTTGTCATGTTTTCTCACGAAAATTGAATTTAATACCTCTTTAAAGAAAAAATTGACATGGTGATATTAGTATAGATATATAGACACGAAAATTTGAAAGCAGTGATATAATAACTATCACTAGAAACGGAGGTAGTGTCTATGAAAAGAGAATACGCAAAGTATGATGAAGAATTTAAAAAAATGATTGTAAGTCTTTGTGAAACAAGTAAAGCCAAAACGATGAATGATATTGCGAGAGAATATGGTATTACTAGAACTAGTATCACAGAATGGAGAAAAAATATGGAATTATAACTACATCAACTGGAAATACCACTAATAATGACGAAATATTAAAGTTAAAAAAAGAACTTCAACAAATTCAAATGGAAAATGAAATATTAAAAAAAGTAGTTGCCATGTTCTTGAAAAAATAGAAGATAAGATAAAAATTATTAATGATAATAAATATTTATATGATGTTAGAACTTTATGCAAATGTTTAAGTATTCATCATTCAGCATATTACTATCACTGTAATCATCAAACTAATAGTTATAAAATAGCTAATCAAAAACTTGATGTTGAAATCAAAAAAATTTATGATGAATCTAAAGGTAGATATGGATCACCTAAGATTACTAAAACACTAAACAATAAAGGTATTAAAGTTAGTCAAAAGAGAGTTACTAGAAGAATGAAATTCTTAGGTTTAAAAAGTATTACTGTAAAAAAATATAATCATGCTGGTAGCACTAAAGCAGACAATACAAAAGAGTATAAAAACCTTTTAGAACAAGAATTTTTCGCAGATAAGCCAAGTACAAAATGGGTTGGAGATATTACATATATCTATACTGCTGAAACAGGATGGACTTATTTAGCTATAGTAATGGACTTGTTTGATTTAAAAGTTGTTGGCTGGAGTTATGGACTAAATATTTAGTAATAGAGGCATTTAACAAAGCTACTATTAATAGAGGCTTAAATGAAAGTGGAATATTTCATTCAGATAGAGACAGCCAATATACATCAAATGATTATGAAAATTTACTATTGTCACTTAAAATTAATCATTCATACAGCAAGAAAGATTATCCTTTTGATAATGCAAGTATGGAGAGCTTCAATGCCATATAAAAAAAAGAAGTAAATGTTAGTAATTACAAAACATTTGAAGAAGCTAAACTAGCCATATTTGAATTTATTAAAAGTTGGTATAATAACAAAAGA
Source organism: uncultured Bacilli bacterium (assembly GCA_944332635.1). Classification (GTDB taxonomy): domain Bacteria; phylum Bacillota_I; class Bacilli_A; order RF39; family UBA660; genus Faecimonas. The sequence goes on along the minus strand of CALVKI010000078.1, from coordinate 600 downwards.
ATACACTCTACATTAGGATATATTACACCAAATCAAAAATATAATAACTATATTACTAGCTTAGCAGTAGCATAAGTATTTAACATCTTTTAAAAAAATCGTGTCTAAAAATTTGACATAAATCTAATTTGCAAGTCTCTTTCTAAATTATCAAAATTTAGTATAAACAAAGAATACGGCTAATCAATGCAGTTGTATTCTTTTTCTAAAGTTTCTTCTTTTATTAAATCGTTTACTTCAATTTCTTTATCTGTACTTTTAGAAATATCTGTAAAATCATTAATATTATATAAATCTTTTTCATAACATTTTTTAAAATGTGTATTATTTCTTTCTTTTTAAAACTGTCTTATCAACTTCTAATTCTTTAACTTCTTTTTTAACAAAATTCGTCACTTCCATTTTTAAATAACAAAAAAACTAGATGGTACTTCTAGTTAATATTTATTACTCTCGAATAAAAAGTTCAAGTTTCCTATCAATCTGGTGCGATAGTTAAGATAGTCCGAAACCATCACAACAAATAAATAAACAATTTAATTCTATAATCATTATACCATGACTTTTACTAATTTTTATAAATAATTTTTATAAAAATGA
>CALVKI010000077.1 GCA_944332635.1 uncultured Bacilli bacterium | reverse complement strand
AAATGAAAAGTTATTTAAATCGTTTTAATAACATTGTAATGCAAGTACTAGATTGGATTTCTCCTATTGAAAAAAATGTTTTAAAAAAAAGCTAGTGCTAACGCACAGCTTCCTAATTAATATTTTTTACGACTTTTTGGTCTCACATCATTGACAATTACACAAATGTAAATACTTAAAATAAAATTATATTATTGAAGAAAACAAGAAAGAAATAAAATAACTAATCCTAAAATAAATACTAAAACCGGATAGATTAACGCTCTAACAAAAGCAGCTTCTTTTTTTATTAAACTTGCATAAATAAGTTCATTTGTTCCTTCATTATTCGGTAAAAAATCTTCTGCTATATAATTATTACCATTAGTCTTTACCAAACTTTTTCCTCGAATATCACCACTATCAGTAGAAACCTCATTTTCCAAATTTTGTAAATCTCTTTTTTTACGTTCACCAACATATGAACTATAATAAACAGAAGCTCCTCTTTCAATAATACCAGAATAATATGGAATATCCTCAGATGGCAAAAAAATTTTAAATTGGTGAAAATTTTCTTTTAATGAAGGAATTGTATTCATAGTAAAATACTGCAAACAATTTGCGTAAATACCCATATGCAAAACTGCAGCCATAAAAACATTGTCTCTTACAACTTGCTTCTGTTGAGAAATATCAAGAGGAAAAATATTCAAATCATGAAATTTAACTTGCCTAATTGAATGATTTAATAACGATATTCTATCAAGAGCAAAAGAAGAAATATAATATCCTTGATCATGAATATATTTCATAGCAATATCCATATTTACGAATAAATTCTGTAGTTGCTCAGTAGTATGATAATCTTTTAACCAATCATTTAAAGTAATAGATTCTAATTTATTATGTCCATAAGGACCTATATTAGAATTACTTGAATAAGGAACAAATGAATTATGTTCTATTGAACGAAAACTATCTTTTTCAATCATCTTTTCCTGTCCCATCATATTCTATTCACCTATTATTATTGTAAAATAAACAATCCTTTTTTTCAATCCAAATTATAATTTTTAACTATTTTTTTTAGAAATTTCTTTGCTTTAGAGAATTTTGATTCAACTGAAGAAAGTGTTAAATCTAAAAGTTGTGCAATTTCTTTATATGTAAAACCATTATAGCGTAATTCAAAAACACACCTAGTATCAAAATCCAAATTATAAATAGCACTAAAAACTTCTGAAATAATCTCTTTAGAAGAACAAAAAAAATTACTAAAATCAGAACTATCTGAAACTATATTAGAAGAATATTCATCGTCAGAAAAAGAATAATTTAATACTTGATGCTTTAAAGCAGATAAAGATCTACAATAAGTTCTAATATATCTTTCAATGCAAATACTAGCATATGTATAGAAAATAACATTAACATCATATCGATAATTAACAATTGCACTATTAAGTCCAATATAACCTTCTTGAACTAAATCTTGATACTCAGCACCATGCTGACTTGCAAATTTAAAATACTTATTAGCAACACCTTTAATAATAGGAAAATATTTTTTGTACAAAATATCATAACTCATATCCATGTCTTCACTAATCAAATACAACATCTCATAGTCATTAATTGTTTTATAATCCAAAATAACCTCTACTTTCTATTTCGGATTACCTCATATATCATTATTGCACCAGCAACTGAAGCATTCAAACTATTAGTACTACCATACATTGGAATTTTTGCCATAAAATCACATTTTTTCCTAACTAAACTTGAAATTCCAACACCTTCATTTCCAATGACTAAAGCAATCTTACCAGAATAATCAATATTACGATAATCAACACTATCTTCCAAAGCTGTACCAACAATCCAAAAATTTTTTTTCTTCAAATAATCAATTGTGGAAGATAAATTAGCAACTTGTGAAATTTTCATAGAATCCAGAGTTCCAACACTTGTTTTCATAACTGTAGCATTAACTCCAACTTGTCTATCCTTCGGAATAATAATACCATCAACACCGGCAGCTTCACATGTTCTAATAATTGCTCCAAAATTATGAGGATCTTCTAAATGATCTAAAATAACTAAGAAAGAAGAATGTTCATTAACAATTTCTGCAAGTGAATAATATTGGTAATCACGAACATATAAAATTATACCTTGATGAACTCCTTCTGCCAAACGATCAATTTCTTTTTTTGATTTAATAAAAACAGGAAATTGTTTATTTTTTAACAGTGAAAGAATTTTTTTATCGTCAAACACCTCTTGCAATAATATTTTTCGAACATTTTTAGGATTTTTTAACACTTCTAAAGCAACATTTTTTCCATAAACTAACATATACTATCCTCCAAAATAAAACTCATAATTTGATCAACTCTATCCCGTTTATTTTTTAAATCCAAATAACCAATTAAAGCTTCCAATCCAGTTGCATATTTATATGTTATAATATCACAACTTTTAGGATGAGAAGTTGTTTTATAATTTCTCGCCCTTTTTACAACATCTAATTCTTCAGTTGATAAAAATTTCATCTCAATCATTTTTTTTACATAATATGCTTGTCTTTTAGCACTAACATATTTTACTGCATGCTTTTGTAATTGATCAACATGAGCAAAACCACGATGAATTAAAAACTTACGCACATAATTTTCATAAATAGTATCTCCCAAATATGCTAAAGCTAAAGAATTAATTTCTACCACTTCCATAAAAACCTCCAATTTAGAAAAAATAGGAAGATTTCTTCCTATTAATCAATAATTTCATATGTCGTACCAGTACGACTATCAATCAATCTAATTCCCTGAGAAAGTAAATCATCTCTAATAGAATCTGCCAAATCAAAATTCTTATTACGTTTAGCTTCTGTTCTTTTATGAATTTGTTCTAAAATATATTGCTCATTAGAAGCTATCTTCTTTTCTTGAATCAAATTTAATGAAAAAACTTTATCAAAATCTTTTATTAAAGAAAGTTTACTTTTTCCAGAAATATAATTATCTTTTAGAATCTCATATAAAACAGAAAGTGCATTTGCTGTATTTAAATCATCTGACAATTCAAAAATAAATCTATTTCGATATTCTTTTATTAATTCTAAATTTTCTTCTCCTTCATCAACAATAGAAGAAATACGATTACGTAATTTTTTTAATATTATATATGCTTGATCTAAAGCATCATAAGAAAATACTAATTGTTTCCTATAATGAGAATTTAAACACATAAAACGAAATGCTAATGGATCATACCCTTTCTCTTTTAAATTAGTAACAGTCAAAATTCTCCCATTAGACTTACTCATTTTTCCGGTTTCATCTAACAAATGTTCATTATGAAACCAATACCTACACCACGGATGTCCCAAATAAGCTTCACTCTGTGCAATTTCGTTTGTATGATGTGGAAAAATATTATCAACGCCACCACCATGAATATCAAGATACTCACCTAAATATTTAATGGAAATTCCACTACATTCTATATGCCATCCAGGATAACCTTTTCCCCAAGGAGAATCCCACAATAATTCATGATTTTCAAATTTACTAGTAGTAAACCATAAGACAAAATCTGCCTGATTCTTCTTATTAAAATCCTCTTCAACACCTTCTCTAGCACCAACAACCATATTATCTTCTTGATGATTAGTTAAAACATAATAATCAGGTAGCTTCATAGTATCAAAATAAACATTACCACCAGATAAATACGCATATTCGTTATCTAGCAAAGTTGAAATAATTTTTATGTATTCATCAATATTTTCTGTCGCCGCAGAAACAATTTCAGGCATTTTACAATTAACTAAACGAAAATCTTCAAAGAAAGCATCAGTGTAAAACTTAGCAATTTCCATAGCTGATTTATGTTCTCTTTTGCGAGCGACTTCCATCTTATCTTCACCACAATCAGAATCACTGGTTAAGTGTCCTACGTCTGTTATATTCATAGCGCGAATTACATCATAGCCAAGAAAACGCAATGTTTTATCTAAAATATCATGACCTATATAATTACGAATATTTCCAATATGTGCGTAATGATAAACTGTTGGACCACAAGTATATAATTTAACTTTTCCCTCTTCATAAGGAATAAATTTTTCAATTTTTCTCGTTAAAGTATTGTATAATTGCATAACATCACCTATTACTAGTATATCACACACAAAATACAAAAACACAGTATTTTATTTATAAACTACACTTAAATCTATTTTTTCTAATAATTTATCTATTTTTCTAGCACCAAATTGTTGATACTGACAATTCTTTTTAATATCATTTGTAATTTTTTTTAATTGTATAGAATTAATATTTGAAAATTTATTACGCACCTTTTGCAAAATAATTTTATCAATACTATCTGATGAAAAAGGATAGAAATACAAAATTGAATCTAATCTATTAATCAATTCTGGGCCAAAAAAATATCTAAGACTATCATCAATTTGACATTTACCATTTTCCAAAAAGCCAACCGAATCTTTTAAACTTCCTAAATTTGAAGTCATAAAAATAATAACATTTGAAAAATTTACAATATCTCCATAAGAAGTAGTCATAACGCCATCATCTAATACTTGTAAAAACAATTTTAAAATACTAGGATGTGCTTTTTCTACTTCATCCAACAATAAAACAGAATAAGGATGAATTTTGATTTTTTCTAACAACGTATTTTTATCTTCATAACCAACATATCCTGGAGGAGAACCTAAAATTTTAGAAATAGAATTAGAATCTTTATACTCACTCATATCTAATTTAATAAACGCCTCTTTCGGATAAAGTAAATTGGCAAATTTACGTACTAATAAAGTTTTTCCTAAACCACTTTTTCCAACAAGAAGAAAACTTTTAGGGCTCTTTCTATCTGAAGAATTAGAAAAAAAAGATTTAACAAATTCAGAAATAACTTTTTCTTGGCCTATAATTGTTTTTTGAAGTTCACCTGTTAACATCGAAGAATTTAAACTTAATATTTTTTTTATAGGAACACTTGTCCTTGCAGAAATAACATCATAAACTATGTCAATAGTTAATATTGGTTTCAAATTTGTCTGTGATTTCATAATAAAACGATTAATTTTAGATTGTAAAAACTTCTCTCTTTCACGTAAAGAAGCTGCTTCTTTAAAATTATGATCTATAATATATTTATTCTTATTCTCAATTATTACTCCAAGCTCTAATTGTAATTGTTGAATTTTTTTATTTGTTAAAGTACTCATATTAACTAATTTAGAACAAGCTTCATCTAACAAATCTATTGCTTTATCAGGTTGTTTACCGTTTGATAGATAACGATCAGACAAATCAACAATAGAAGATAAAACATCATTAGTTAATACAATTCCATGATAATTTTCATAAATTTCTTTTAAATGAAAAAGAATAGATTTAACATTCTCCAAATTAGCTTCTTCCACTAAAACTTTTTGAAATCTACGATCAAAAGCTTTATCTCCTTCTAAAAATTTCATATATTCATGTTTAGTAGTCGCTCCAATAACTTTAATTTTGCCTCTAGCCAAATACGGTTTTAAAATATTGGAAGCATCAATGGCTCCCTCTGCTCCTCCAGCACCAATAATAGTATGTATTTCATCAATAAATAATATAATATTAGGTACATGTTCTAATTCTTGAATCATCTTATTAATTCTTTCCTCAAACTCTCCTCGATATTTAGTTCCTGCAACTAAAGAAGCAATAGATACACTTAAAATTCTTGTATTCTTAAGCTCATTAGGAACAAGATTTAAAACAATTCTTCTCGCCAATTCTTCTACTAAAGCTGTCTTACCCACACCAGCATCACCAATAAGTAAAGGATTGCTTTTTTTGCGTCTAAGTAAGATTTCTACCATATGGCAAATTTCTTCATCTCTACCAATTACCGGATCAAATTCACCATCCTTTGCTTGTTGTGTAAAATCAATAGCAAAGTCTTCTATCGCCAACCTAGTAGAAGAAGAATTACATTCTCGAATAAGTTGATTAGAAAATTGCTCATACAAACTATCAAGATCTATATCCATACTCATCATAATTCTATTAGCAACACCTTCCCCTTCTTCTAATAATGATAAAAATAACTGTTCTACACTTACATCCTTATTTTCATCTTTACTATCTAAAATTGCATTTTCAATAATTTTTTTTAATAAAGGAGTATACAAAAACCATTTAGTTGATTTGCTTCCAACCCCAACCACTTCTATCAGCTTATCTTTAAAATGTGAATATGTAAGATTATATTGTTCCAAGAAAGATAAAAAACTTTTATTAGCATTATGTAGAATAGAAAGTAACAAATGCTCACTACTAACATATGGATGTTTTAATTCCTGCATTTCTTTTTTGGACATAATTAATACTTTTTGAGCTTCTTCTGTAAATTTTGAAAACATAAAATTCATCTCCTGTATTTATTTTAAAAATAAAAGAATTTATATTCAAGAAATAAAGTACCAAAAAAAAAGACAAAAAAAGAGTCTTGCGACTCTCATTTTTAAATTAGAATTAAAATTGTAAACATAATTAATAATACACCTAATAATTCTAACACTAATCTCCAAACTGCCTTAAACCACTTAGAATATGGAACTTTCAAATAAGATAACATACCCATTAAAATCAAACTAGTTGGAGCAACTAACATCGTTAATCCATAAGTAGCTTGATATACAACTGCAATGATTGGATAATTATCAGCATTAGTAACAATACTAGCCAAATATGGTAAAGAACTTTGGAATGCATACGAAATATCACCATTAAATAAGGCAGATAAAAGTGCAACAATAAATGTAGTAAATACATTAAATCCATCAGTAATACCTAAAACAGCCTTATAAATAACCAATTGAAATGGATGATATGTGGTAATAACTAAAATAGTATAAATCATAATAGTAATAACAGCAGGACCAAAAGCACGTTTAGCACCATTAGCAAAACCATCAATAATATCATCAAATTTAACTTTATAGACTAAAGCTAAAATAAACATAAATATCATCAATACAACGGTCATATCAATCAAAGTCCAAGAACCAAAGGCATTAATAGTACCTAATAATTTACCAAATAAAGCAAAGCCAAACACTTCAAATCCAGTAACTGCAGTAGTAGCATCATCCATAGCAGTAAGACCAAAAGCGCCAGACCATGAAATAAATGCTAACACTAAAATAATAAAGATAATAGACAAACTAACTACTAATGGCCATACCACATGTTTTTTCTTATCTTTAACAGCTGCAGGTACATACAAATCATCTTCTGACATTTCTTCTGTAACAACCACTACATCTTCTTCTTTTATAGCTGCTTTTGTAGTTTTTGAAGATTTAGTTTTTGTTGGTTTAGCTGCCTTTTTTTCTGTTTTAGTAATAACCTTTTTTACATTTGCCTTAACATCACTCTTCTGTTGTTTTGCGATATATAAAATAGTATTAATAATTAACAATGTTAACCCTAAAAAAAGCAAAATGCATTTAGGTAACATAGCATCAGTAAATTTATTTCCTAGAATACTTGGAATAATACCAGTATTATTATAACCAAATGTAGTACCTAACATTCCAATCATAGTAGAACCTACAATTGTAAGGGCTGCAACAATTTTATCAAAACCCATAAGTAAAATTAAAGATACTAACATAGGATAAAAAATAACCAACGCAAGTTGTAATCCACAAACAGATGTAAGAAGAGCAATAATTACCATCATTATAGATAGAGCAACTACTTCTTTACCTTTAAAAGCCGCTCTTAACTTATCCAACATAGTACGATATGCACTAATTTTACTTAACACACCATAAAAACCACCAACAATTAATACAAAAGCTGCAATATAACCAAAATATGAAATTGCTGTAACAGGATAATTGAATAAATCAAAAAGCCCCATTTGAACGCGCCCTTGATCAATGTAACTACCTGAAAAGTAAGCAGCTGGTAAAATCCAAGTAAGTAACATCAAAACTAATAAAGTAATAAGGACGACTTTAAATGTATTATGTTTCTTCATAATTAACCTCCCATTATCATTATACTGACATAGAAAATTTTTTACAAGTATTTGATTTCTTTTTTTATGAAATTTTCGTGAAAATCAAAGAAAAAGGCTCTATATAGAGTCTTCTTCTTGTTCATTAAGCGGTCTCATTAAAGGAAATAAAATTACATCCTTAATGTTTTGAGAATTAGTTAAGAGTTGAACAACACGATCAATTCCCATTCCCCAACCACTAATTGGAGGCATACCACATTCCATAGCAGAAATATAATCATGATCCATTGGCATAGCTTCTTCATCCCCCTGTGCTTTTAATTTTGCTTGTTCTTCTAAACGTCTAGCCTGTTCTTGAGGATCAACAAGTTCTGAGTAAGCATTAATAATTTCAGCACCATTAATGACTAATTGAAAACGATCAGTAATGGCAGGATCATCATCATTAGCACGAGCTAATGGACTTAAACTAATTGGATGTTCTGTAAGAAAAATTGGATTAACAATATGTACTCTAGCCACTTTTTTATACAATTGATCAACTAAATTACCATAACCTAAATTTTCTAAAGGTGTTTCACTGTCTATTTCAATTTTTTCTTCTTTTATTTTTTCTAATAATTTTTCTTTAGTATCACAAACTTTAATATCAATATCACTATAACGTAAAATTAAATCTCGAAAACTAACAGCTTCCCACTCACCACTTAAATCTACTTCTTTATCACCTACTGAAATAGTTAAAGTACCAAATAATTTCATAATAATAGATTGAAGCATCTCTCTTAAAAATCTCATATTATCTTTATAATTATAATAGGCAGCATAACCTTCAATCATAGTAAAATCCTGTAAATGAGTAGCATCTATCCCCTCATTTCTAAAACATCTTGCTATTTCAAAAACTTTAGTAAATCCACCAACAATCGCACGTTTTAAATATGTTTCAGGTGCTATTCTTAAATACAAATCTATATCTAACGCATTATGATGAGTAATGAAAGGCTTTGCTGCTGCACCACTGGCTTTATTATTTAAAATTGGAGTTTCAATTTCAACATAACCAGCTTCATCTAAATAATTTCTGATTTCACGAATAAAACAACTTCTAAACAAAAACTTTTTCTTAGAATCATCATTCATAATTAAATCTAGATATCTTTCACGATATATTGTTTCAACATCTTCAACACCATGAAATTTTTCTGGTAAAGGCTTTAAAGCTTTTCCTAAAAACGTAATACTATTAGCACGTACTGTTTTTTCTCCAGTATGAGTCGTAAATATCTCACCTTCAATACCAATAAAATCTCCAATATCATAATTAGCTTTAAAATCTTTATAAGCTTCTTCTCCAACCATATCTAATTTAACAGAAATTTGAATTTTACCGTGAATATCTCCAATAGTTAAAAAACTCATTTTACCCATCTTTCGCATTAAAATAATACGACCAGCTACTCTAACACCAGTAACTCCATCCTCCAGTTTACTTGCATCATTAATTTCATAATTAACTTCAAATTTGTCAGGATAAGGCTCTTTGATATTCTTTAATTTTTCTCTTCTAACAATCTCTTGCTCACTTAATTCTCGCATATTTCCATCTCCTTTACTAAATTACATTTAACTACATCAGTATGTGCAATCAAATCGTGGATCCCTTGTCTTTTTTGACCAAACATTATCATAAATCCACTAACAGCAATAATAGTAAGCTGTATCATCCCCAAAATACCAGCACCATAAAAATATATTGTTTCGTTAGTAAATAACAAAATACCAAAACTTACCATATCAATAAAAATAGAATTAATAATTAATGACCTAAAAATCATCTGATTCATACCAAGACTCTTCCCATCTTGGCTACTTACCTTAATACGCAATAATCTTTTACCAATTGTTTGTCCATCATTTTTGACTTGAAAAACAACAAAATATAAAATATTTAAAAATATAGTAACTAAAGAATGAATTCCCTGTTTTCTAGCCATTTCATAACTTATACTTAAACTCTCATCAGTATACTCACCAATACCAATTTTTTGTGACATATAATCCTCTACAACTTGTGTACTAGATTCATTAAGTTTATCAATAGATTCTAAATCTAAAAAAGGATAAGAAAGTAATGATGCAATCATAGATACTATAAAGATATCTAATAAAAAAGCTGCTAACCTTTGAATAAAAAGAGCTTTCTCTGCTGATTTAGACTTATCTTGAGTTTGTTCAATAAGGTTTTTTTTCGATCTTGTTTCTTTTAGTTTTTTCTCTATTGAAAATCCTTCTTGATTTTTATTACTTTTTACCATCTAATTCCTCCTTAAATGCATTTAATATAGAAATTATATCACGAATTTTAGTTATTTGATAGATTTTATTTTTTATAACTATACCACCAGGAATTCCTTTTAAATACCAGCCAATATGATTTCTCATTTCTAAAGTAGCAATATGTTCACTTTTCAAATTACTAAGATAATCTAAATGATGTAAAATCATAGTTATTTTATCATTTACTGAAACGATAGAATCATAATTACCTCTTTCTAAATAAGATAATGTATTTTTTATAAGCCAAGGATTACCCAACACACCCCTACCAATCATCACTGCATCACATCCAGTTTCATTTAACATCTTTTTAGCATCCTCCGGACTTTTAATATCACCATTTCCAATCACAGGAATTGAAACATTTTCTTTCACAGCCTTAATAATAGACCAATCTGCTTTACCACTATATCCCTGACTACGAGTCCTAGGATGGATACAAAGTGCAGCAGCACCAGCAGATTCTATAACTTTTGCAACTTGCACAGCATTAATATGATTTTGATCCCATCCACTACGTATCTTAACTGTCACTGGCACAGGAACAGCTTTAACAACAGACGAAACAATATCATAAATTTTATCTGGATTTTTTAAAAGAGCACTTCCTGCTTGTGCTCGAACAGCAACTTTTGGTACAGGACAACCCATATTAATATCAATAATATCAGGATGCATAGTTTCATAAATATATTTTGCAGCTGTTACAAAAGACTCCTTATCACTACCAAAAATCTGTTGCACTAAAGGTCTTTCATCTTCAGTCATGTATAACATATCTAAAGTTTTCTGATTGTGAAAAGTGATTGCTTTATCACTAACCATTTCAGCATAGATAAGACCACACCCCATTTCCTTACATATACGTCGAAAAGCAGAATTACAAATTCCAGCCATAGGAGCAAGAACGACTTGATTTTTTATTGTAACGTTACCAATTTTCCATTCCATATTTCCAACTCCTTTTTGCAATGCTTAATATATCACAAGACAAAAAAAAAAGAAAGTTACTTTTTTTCTTTTAAACTACTTTTTAACAAATCACGAATTTCTTCTAATATTAGAATATCATCTGTTTTCTTTGTTTTCTCTATTTTTTCTTCTTTTCTTTTAAATTTACTAAATATTTTAATCATTACAAAAATAGAAAAAGAAATAATTAAAAAATCAACGATAGATTGAATAAAAGAACCATATCTAACACTAACACTACCAACTTTCACAGATAAATCACAAAAATTAAGTCCCCCCAAAACAACACCGATTATTGGCATTAAAATATCTTGTACTAAACTCGTAACAATCTTACCGAATGCACCACCTATAATAACACCGACAGCCATATCAACAACATTACCTCTAGAAATAAACTTTTTAAATTCACTTACCCCTTTTTTTATTTTTTGAATTTCTTTCTTTTCATCAATATATATTTTTTTCATCTTACAACACACCTCTTAAAAATTATATCACAAAAAAGAAGCAAACTAATGGTTTGCTTCATCCAATTCTTTTAATAATTCAGCTTTATTCATTTTTGAATAACCTTTAATCCCCTTTTCTTTAGCAATTTCTTTCAACTTAGTAACAGACATTTTTTCATAACTAGTCTCATCTGTTTCTTCAGGCATATGACCATTCTTTACTAAAAAATCAATTTGTTCTTTTGTTAAAGTTTCATATTCTAACAATGTATTAGCAATAAGTTCAAGTAACTCCCTATTCTTATTAATAATCTCTTTAGCTTGCTTATGACAATTATTGATAATTTTTCTCATTTCCATATCAATTTCATTTGCTACTTCATTAGAAAAATGTTGAGCCTTATTATAATCTCTTCCTAAGAATACACTACCTTCTTGTTGTTCAAATTGAAGGGGTCCTAAATCACTCATACCATATTCAGTAACCATGGCCCGAGCAATCTTAGTAGCTTTTTCAAAGTCATTATGTGCACCAGTAGTTATTTCTCCAAAAACGATTTCTTCAGCAGAACGACCACCTAAAAGACCAGTAATCTCTTCAAGTAAATCTGTTTTAGTAGAACATAATTTTTCTTCACTTGGAACCATCATATTATAACCACCAGCAGAACCTCTTGGAATAATAGTAACTTTTTGAACATCGTTAGCATGAGTAAGTTTTAAGCCAATAACAGCATGTCCTGCTTCATGGTAAGCAACAAGTCTACGATCACTTTCACTATATTTATGTGATGTTTTAGCCGGTCCCATAAGAACACGATCAGTCGCTTCATCTATTTCACTCATTGTTATTTTATCTTTATTACGACGAACAGCTAAAAGGGCTGCTTCATTAAGTAAATTTTCAAGATCAGCACCACTAAATCCTGGAGTACGTTTAGCTAAATTACTTAATGTAATTCCATCAGCCAAAATTTTATTCTTTGCATGAACAGCTAAAATTTCTTCACGACCTTTTACATCTGGCAAATTAACAGTAACTTGCCTATCAAAACGACCAGGACGTAACAAAGCAGGATCCAATACATCAGGACGGTTAGTTGCAGCTATAATAATAATACCTTCATTAGCACCAAATCCATCCATTTCAGTAAGTAACTGATTTAATGTTTGCTCACGTTCATCATGTCCTCCACCTAGACCAGTACCACGTTGACGACCAACAGCATCAATCTCATCAATGAAAATTAAACATGGGGCATTTCTTTTTGCTTGTTGAAACATATCACGAACTCGGCTTGCACCAACTCCAACAAATAATTCCACAAAATCAGAACCACTTATAAAATAAAATGGAACATTAGCTTCCCCAGCAACTGCTTTAGCAAGCAATGTTTTACCAGTTCCTGGAGGACCAAACAATAATACTCCCTTAGGAATTCTAGCTCCAAGCTTTTGAAATTTTTTTGGATTTTTTAAGAAATCAATTAATTCCTTTACTTCTTCTTTCTCTTCTTTTAAACCAGCAACATCTTTAAATGTAACCTTATTAGAATCACTATTTAACCTAGCTTTACTTTTCCCAAAATCCATAGAACTTCTATTACCAGCCATTTGTCTGCTGAAAAGGAAAAAAGCAAATCCAATAATCACCACAAAAGGTAAAATATTAAACACAAATAACCAAAAAGATGAAGAATCAGGATCAGCCTTAGCCTCTAACTTAAAATCTTGCTCTTCACTCGCATTGACTATTTTTTTCATAACCTCATCACTAAGAGGTAAACGAGCAAAAAAAGTCTCATTATTATCATAGTCATTTAAACTTCCACGCACCTCATAAGTATAAGCACTCCCACGAGCAGTAATTTCTACATCTTGAATATTTCCCTTATTTAACTCTGACATAAATTCATTATAAGTTAATACATTAACATCATTATTCATTATATTAACAATATAAAAAACACCAAGCATAATTAATGCTAGAAATAAATAAGGTAATAATCCTTTTTTTATTGTTTTTTTATCTATTGTTTTATTCACAGCATTTCCTCCTTAACTATATCTTAATATTATATCATACTTTTCTGCCTTTTTTTTATCATATTTTGACTTTTTTAATCCAGGGAGCCATACTACTACTCCCTTAGAATCAACTACTACAGGCCAAAGATCTCTTTCATTTAATTTTACCTTAGAATCAATAAAAATATCTTTTATTTTCTTAGTACCATTTCCTTTTATAGAGATACGATCACCAAATCTACGAGTTCTCACTATAAGGGGCAAACTAATCTCGGAACTAAGTAATCGGCAAGTATTGTTTCCAATTCCAACTACATCTTCTACCTGTTCTATTACATGATGATTAGGTAAAAGAACATATTTAGAAAGTTCAACCTCATAAGCCGTTATTTCCGTTGTGATCTTTTTCAATTCTAATTGCTGATAAGTTTTTGTTGCAATAACTTCGTTCGGTAAATTAACAAAGGCATTCGCTCTATTACTATATATTAAATTTAGTAAAAGTTCAATATGTTTATCATTAATTAATATTAAATCATCTTGATAAAAATCATTCATCATGTAATATAAAACCTCTTTTTGAATAAAATAATCTAATTCTTTAAACACCTCTATATTCAAAAGATTATTGTAAATAACTTTTTTCAATGCCTTATCCCTTTCATGTTCAATGAATTGATTAGCTTCACTTAAAACCATACTAAATTTCAAATATTTCAAATGAATATTTGGATCTTCTTCTTTCAAAAAAGGTAAAACATACTTCCTATAACGGTTACGCGTATATTTATCTTTAACATTAGAATCATCTACATAATACATAACATGATGACACTTATCATAATCTTCCAATTGCTGTTTTGTAAATCGAAGTAATGGGCGCACAATTTTATAATTATCCATTTCAACAACTTTTTTAAAACCACTATAACCATTTAAATTTGAACCTCTAGTAACACGCATCAAAATTGTTTCTACTAAATCATCTCCATGATGAGCAGTCATCAAATAACAAGCATGATATTTATAAACTACTTTTTCAAAAAAATCATAACGAATATTTCTAGCTTCGTTGTGAAAATTATCATCTCCATATTCTGTTATCATCATACACTCAAACATAAGCTTTTTTTTCTCACAATAATTTCGCAAATACTCCTCTTCTTGTACACTTTGCGCCCTCAAATTATGATTTACATGTGCAACAATTAAATTTAAAGAGTATTTTTCTCTAATCTTTAGCAACATATCTACTAATGCCATAGAATCAGGACCTGCCGAACACCCTATAACAATAGTATCACCCTTACAAAAAGTAAATTCCTTTTCAATAGATAACATAAAATACCTCCTATAATAACTTCCGAAAAAAAGAAAACTCCTTTACTCCTCAGGAATTTTCAAAATAAATTCACCATCTTTAGAATAAAGATATTTCTCCCTAGCATATCTCGCTATATAATCAGGATCTTGCAACTTATTGGCATCAACTTTTAATTCTTTTTCTTTATTTTTTAAAGAAATTAATTCTTGTTCTAAATCTTTCTTTTCCTGATATTTATCATAAATTTCTAGCCAATACTTACCAATAGTAAAAGTAGTAAATCCTATGACAAATATAGAAGACAAACCTAAAAAGAACATTCTTCTACATCTCTTTGTTTTTGATTTTGTCATATTATCACCCACTCTTTCAATATAAATTATAAATCAGTTTAAAGTATAGAGCAAGAACATCAAAAAAAAAAGGGAAATTTGACACTATTTTTTACGGATTTTTTTAAAAAAGGAAAAACTAATATAAAATCCCAAAAATAATAAAAAATAAAAATAAATATGTATAATTCCATTATTTATTTTTTGAAGTATCAAAAAATATAACAAAGCCATATCAAGTAAAAATAACAAAGTAATGAATACTTGCACAATTCTTTTACGATAAAAAAGATAATGATAATGAAAATTAAATAAAAAAGAAAAGAAAACACCATATAAAAATGAAAAAAATAAAGAAAAAACTTGTAGTTTTAAATTCATTATTTAAACAACCGATTAAATAGGTTATTCTCTTTATCCTTTTTTACATCTTCAATATAATTTATACTATGTATAAGACCTTTAATAGATACATTTCCTTGCATAGTATCCAATTTAATTAATTCTAATCCTTCACCCTTTATCATTAAAAAACCCATAATAGTGTCTAATAAAAATTGTTCACTATCAAAATTGTCAATTTTTTTTACTCCAGTAATTACTAAATTTTTTCTCTCTAGCAAACTAATTCCATGGTTATAATTATTTATAGTATCCTGTTTATCCATAAAAACCTCCTAAAAAATAATATGCAAAACAATCAAAATATATGAAAAAAAGAAGACTAACTAGTCTTCATTTTCAGCTGGTTCTTCAGCCTTCTCATAAGCTTCCAAAATTGCTTGTTCAAACATTGCTCTAACTTCTGGATTAATCGGATGAGCAACATCACGATAACCACCCGTAGCGGTCTTTCGGCTAGGCATAGCTATGAATAGTCCGTTGTCTCCATCAATAATTCGAATATCATGTACTGCAAAACTATCATCTAACAAAACAGAAGCAATACCCTTCATACGAGATCCTTCCTTGTTGATTTTGCGTACATTTACAGATGTAATTTTCATGTAATATTCCTCCCTCTTAAAGTATTACACTTTACATTTTAATTCTATAATAATAATGAAAAAATTGCAATATTTTTTATATTTTAGAAAAAAATTAAGGTAAAATTTCTAAACTATGAGTCAGAATATCACTATAACTAAATGTTTTAATTTTATTATTTTCAGTCTCAATAGTAAAAATTGCCGGATATAAGTCAACAATTACCCCATAAAATTCATCAACTTGATTTCTAGAACCGTGAAATCGAAAAGAACATTTCACTCCCTGATTTTTTTGTACTACTTTCTTTATATGTTCAATCATCATCTAGGATACCCCACATACATAGTTCCATTTGTAATAATTCCACCAATACCGTCCTTTCCATATTTTGTCTTTTCTAATATACTAAGTAAATCTATGCTTTTATTTCTATCAGATAACGCTAAAGAAGTAGCCAAAATTGCTGGATCTAAAGCATGGATATTAATTCTTTTCGGACTAGAAGCGAAATTAGCTCCAGCTTTGATTAATTCTTCATAATTAGATTGACATGCCCCAGCAATGATAATTAACTTATCTTGACTCTTTTCATATTTTCTTGCTTCTTTGACTGCTTCAATAAAGTTAAATGAATTTTGATAATCCCCACGATTTTTCTTTAAATATGCATCATGACCAGTTATAACAACAATATCAGGTTGAAATTCTTCTAAAAGGCTATGAATTTTATGAGGTATTTCCATCTCAGAAACAGTAAGGCCATTAGCTTTAATATTCATTTCCTTATAAAAATTCATACATCGTTTTAAGTAGTCCCTATCTCCATCGATATGTAAAATTTTACCAGGTAAATAAAAATATTGACTTCTATCCATTTGTAAAGAACGCAAATTTTTTTCTACTATTTGTTGATCCGAATCAAAAGAAACAGTAGTCTTAACTAAATCAGATAGAGAACTATCTGCATAAAGCCTTAAATCAGCCCCCTTTAAAAATGCTATATTTCCTTCAATAGAAACTATCTTAAAAACAATATCATGGTTATGAGAAATTCTAGTAACATAGTCTCCTTCATGAAATTCCATATAATCATCTCCAATAAATTCTATGCAAAAAAAAAAGAAATATTCTAAATGGCTAACTTATTAGCCATCTCTACAAATATTTCAACAGATAGTTGTTCAGCGCGAACTGTTAGATCATACCCGTACTTATATAATACAGAAACAATAATATTCAAATCATAATTTTTTAAATTATTACGTAAATTTTTTCTTTTAAATTGAAAACTATCTCGTACCAATTCAAAAAATAATTTTTTATTCTTCAAAGGTATTAAACTTTTTTTTCTAGTAAAAGATACAACAATACTATCCACCTTTGGCTCTGGTACAAACTCCTTTCTAGAAACAAAAAACTCTTTTTTTATATTATAAAAATAAGATAAAAAAACGCTAATAGAACTATATTCTCTACTTCCTGGAAGAGCAGAAAATCTATCACCTACTTCTTTTTGTACCATCAAACATATCTTTTTAAAAGATAAATTACTATTGATTATCTTCATAATAATAGGTGTTGTTATATAATAAGGAACATTACTAATAAAATACAAATCAGAATAAAAAAATTTGGAAACATCATCTAATAAAGAACTAACTAAAAAATCTTGGAATAAAATCTCAACATTAGAAAAACCATCTAATTTTTTATATAATGATTCTTTTAAATCCCCGTCAATTTCATATGTTAAAACTTGACCAGCTCTTTTTGCAAGTTCCTGAGTCAAAATAGCTCCTCCTGGACCAACTTCTATTACCATATCACTTTTAGTAATATGGCAAATATCAACAATCCTTTCCACAACTTCTCTACGCTTCAAAAAATTTTGTCCAAATTTTTTTTTGAATGATACATCATACCGTTCCATAATAATCACCACCATAATATAAGATAAAAAACAATACTAATTTAATAGAATATAATTCTAAAAAACACTAAAAGTATCCACCTACATCGAATTACTATTACTACAAAAAAATTATATAAGAACATATCTTATCATTAAAACAAATTTTTTAAATCATTATAACAATATAATTTAAAATTATTTTCATATGACGCTTTATTTATCAAATTAATTATTAGTAACTCTATCAAAAGAATTATTAAATTTTTTCAATATTTTCTTCATTTAAATTTTGTTTTTGACTTTCTGTTTTTTTATTTTTAATGAGCTTACGCACCCTAGTAATTTCTGTCAAAATTAAATATAGGAATGGAAGAGCAATACAAAGAATCCAACCAAAATAAGTTGATAAAAATTGTCTAATATAGCCAAGCATTGGAATTTTAAATAAAACTTTACCATACACATTACTTTCATTTACCAATACTGCATCAGCCACATTATTATTATCTCCTTTTGTACGGTAAAATAAAACTCCGTCTTCTGATTCCTCTATACCTATAATTCTATGAGTAATAATTTTGCCAGCATAATAAGA
Source organism: uncultured Bacilli bacterium (assembly GCA_944332635.1). GTDB lineage: Bacteria > Bacillota_I > Bacilli_A > RF39 > UBA660 > Faecimonas. The sequence goes on along the minus strand of CALVKI010000077.1, from coordinate 16,826 downwards.
ATCAGTTGCTAAATAACTAATAATATCTCCTTGTTTCAAATCATCTGGAGAACTTCTAACAATAATAATACCATCCTGCACATTAATTGTAGGAACCATACTAGGACTAACTATAATATAAGCATCAAAAAGAGGTGGTTTATCTTCACCAGAACGAATATTATACAATAAATCACCAAAGTAAAAAAGAAAAATGATAAAAATAAGAGCTAGTAAAAGAAAAATTACATACAATATAACTTTGGTAACAAAATGAAAAAAGAATTGTATAATTTCTTTTATAGAAACAACATCATCATGATTTATATCCAAATATTGCTTCATAATTACCCTCCTATCTACCATCACTTCCATAATAGCACGTGAAAAACAAAAAAACTAGTTTTACAACAAAAAAAAGAAGATTTTACATACTAATTAAATAGCCTTCGCAGTTACACTCAACTTAACATTAAAGTAACGACTAACAGAATCTATAATTGTATCTTGTGATACCCACATACGTAACCGAAATTTATCTTGAACTTCTAGATTATTATTACTAGAATTTGATAAAGTACCAGAATATAAAATCATACTTCCTTTTTTACTCCCTAAAAAACTCATTTCTTCTAACGGTATAAATGGTTGTGGAGTTTTTGTTATTGATGTATTTTCATAGCCATTAATTCCTAAATGCTGTAAATAAAATCTTACTGAAGAATCAGAAAGAAATTCACCATTAGAATTAACTTTTTCCATATAAATCTCATAATTAAGAGTAGTATGAGCAGAAAGACTAGCTTGTACAGTAAAATCATAAACGTTATTTTCTCCTTCTAATGTCATTCCTACTTCATCAGAAATAGGCATGACATTTTTCATAGATAAAGCCCCCGTTTGATTTTCTAAATTCAAAGAAATTGTTCCAGTAGAAATGCCATTAACTTGCAAGTCCTTAAAAACCGTTGTAAAAGTAGCATAAGAAATACCAACAAAAGCTATAATTAAAACCGCAATTCCAATAATAGATAGTATAATTTGTTTAGACTGTACTTGAATCATAACATAACCTCCACATATTGTATTATACCAATAAATCTATGTTAAAGAACTATTTAACTTTGGCAAATACTTTAACAGTAACAGAATACTCAGAAGTAGAATCAACAATTGCACCTTCACGTACCCATAATCTTAATCTATAATTCTCAACTTTTTCAGATGAGAGCGTTACTTCATCTAAAACCATAGATTTAGCAGGACTTCCTAATGATGTAGTTTTACCAATAGGTGTAAATATCTGTGGATCTGCAACCTTAGCATAAGTTCCACTATTTTGTTTTTCTAAATAAACAACTATATCATTATCAGAAATATTAGAATTTTCATCTTTAACTAAAGTTATTTCATATTGAACAGAATCATCTGAACTTATTTTAGAAGAAACAGAAAAATCAAAATAACTACCTTCTTCTCTTAAATCTTTTCCTACTTCATTAGACATAGGAGTCAAATTAACAATTTTAAAACTATTAGTAGGCGTTTTATAGTTCATAGTAACAATACTATTTTTAACTACTTCATTAACATTTTCTTTTTGTTGTTTAAAAAACATCATAAAAGCAAAAACTATAATTAAAATAAAAATAATACTAATTGCTAAAACTATTAAAACTACATTTTTTGTTTTATATTTACTTATCATAAATCCTCCTAATCCATAACCTTTATATAAAGTAAAATCTTAAAACTACGATTCTCCATAGTAATAGGATAAGTATCAGCCAACCACATTCGTAATCTAAAACTCTTCACTTCACTATTACTCAATGTACCAGAATAAATCTTTTTACCTGCCGGATTCATTTTTGATACCTTTAAATCTCTATATGTAGGAATATTTTCACGATATCCTTCCAAAGCTAAATCACTTGTTCCACTTGTTAAATAAATTTTTACATAATCTGAAGGAAGTTCCAAAGCAACACCGACAGGTATAGCATAAATTTCATAATTTATAGAATTTAAACCATTCATATTAGCAGAAATACTGAATTCACTATAAGCATATTTATCTTGATTAGAACAAAAAGCGAGTTGTTTACCAACAGCATCAGTAACAGGCATTGAGTTATCAACTACTAAAGAAGAAGAATGTTCAGAATATGAGAAAACTAAAGTAGCATTTTTAATATCTACTTTATTAGTATAAAAATAAAAAAATAAACATACAAAAAATATACAAATAGCAATAAACACTACAATAACTGAAATAAATAAAGTACGATGATGAGTCATTTTTTTTAAAATAAACATATAGCAACCCCTATCTTACAATATCAAGAATACACTATTATATTAAATTTTTCAACCTAATCTAAATGAAAAATACGTTTTGCAGTCAATGTAGTAATATCTTTAACTTCATCCAAAGGAATATTTTTACAAACTGCTATTTTTTGTGCAATAAGTGGTAAATATTTAGAACTATTTTGTTCTCCTCGATGAGGAGTAGGAGTTAAATATGGACTATCTGTTTCTAAAACAATACTATCAATAGGAATTCTAGCAACAACATCTCCTAAATTACTATTTTTAAACGTAATGACACCACCTATTCCAAGGACAAACCCCATTCTAATATATTCCATAGCAGTTTCAAAACTACCACTAAAACAATGAATTATTCCATTCAAAGTATATTTTTTGAGACACTGAATAGTATCAAAAGTAGCATCTCGACTATGAATAACAACAGGCAAATTATGTTTTTGAGCAATTGCTAATTGTTTTTCAAATAAATTAATTTGTTCTTCTTTATTTTCCTTACCATAATGATAATCCAAACCAATTTCTCCCAATGCCACTACTTTATCAAATTGCAATTGCTTTTCTAATAATGAAAGTAAAGTATCATCAACTACATTAGCCTCTGAAGGATGATATCCTATTGTTACAAAAATATCTGAATATTTCCTACTATAATCTAATGATTCCAAAATACTTTTTTCAGTACACCCAGATATAATAATAGGACTAACCCCTGCTTTTCTATTTTCTTCAAGAATTTGATCAACATCTTTATAATCAGCTTTAGATAAATGACAATGTGTATCTATAAACATAAAATACCTCCAAAATAAAAATATCACATTAATGATATTTTTTCCACTTACAATACCTAATACTAAAACAATAAATTACTACAAAAATTAAATAACAGAAATCTAATACATTTTTTGTAACACTAATATAAATAATTAAAAAAAATATTGCTAAAAAAAGAACTAATTTTACTGCAAAAAAATCCTCAATACTTTTTAACATAACCTTATCCTTTCCTAAAACAACTACCTTTCCAATATAACACACAAAAAAAAAGAAAAACATAATTTTACACTTTTCTTTTTATAGTTGACAAATTATTTTACATTTCTTTAAAGAGTTTATCCCTATCTATTCTTTGAAATAACGCAGAAGGAACCTCTAAATGATATTGATTCGTAGTACTATATAAAATACCAACATCTGATATATTTAACTGTCTTCTAATTTCTTTACTTGTACTAGGCATAAAAGCTTCTAAATAAAGAGAACAAATACGAATAGATTCCAACAAATGATAAATAACATTTTGTAACCTATTCTTCATAAAAACATCTTTAGCAAGTATCCAAGGAGTTGTCTCATCTATATATTTATTAGTAAATCTTAATACATTAAATATTTCAGTAATAGCATCACTTATTTGTAACTTCTCCATTTTTTCATCAACTGCAAATTCCAAATTTCGTAATTTATTTTCTAATTCTAAATCAATATCATCAGTATCATTAGTACTAGTAACAGTACCATTAAAATATTTGTTACCCATAGAAATAGAACGTTGAACTAAATTACCCAATACATTAGCAAGCTCTCCGTTTATATGATCAATTAATAAATCATAAGTAATATTTCCATCACTTGAAAAAGGTATTTCGTGGAGTAAATAATAACGAACAGCATCTACGCCAAATAAATCTACTAATTGATCTGCATAAATTACATTTCCCTTGGATTTACTCATTTTATCATTATTCATTAACAACCATGGATGACCAAATATTTTTTTTGGAAGTGGTAAATCTAATGACCACAAAAAACAAGGCCAATATATCGAATGAAAACGAACAATATCTTTACCAATAACTTGTAAATCCGCTGGCCATAGTTTTTTAAATTGTTCAGTAGTTTCATCAACATCATAACCAATATTAGTAATATAATTAGTAAGTGCATCAAGCCACACATAAACAACATGATTACAATCAAAATCAACAGGAATACCCCATTTAAATGAAGTACGTGAAACACATAAATCTTGTAGTCCTGGTTTAATAAAATTATTCAACATTTCATTCTTTCTAGCTTCTGGCTGAATAAAATCAGGATGAGTTTCAATATATTCTTCCAATTTTTTTTGATATTTACTCAATTTGAAGAAATAAGCTTCTTCTTTCGCTTCTTTAACTTCCCTACCACAGTCAGGACATTTTCCATCAATAAGCTGAGAATCAGTCCAAAAAGATTCACAAGGTGTACAATAAAGACCAGTATATTCACCTTTATAAATATCACCTTGATCATACATCTTCTTAAAAATATGTTGAACTATTTTTTTATGGTGTGAATCAGTTGTTCTTACAAACTTATCATAACTAGTATCCATTAAGTCCCAAATACTTTTAACCTCAGCAGCTTGAATATCAACAAACTCTTGAGGACTAACACCTGCATCACGAGCTTTATCTTCAATTTTTTGACCATGTTCATCAGTACCTGTCTGAAAATAAACATCATATCCTTTAAATCTTTTATATCTAGCTATAGCATCTGCTAAAACTATTTCATAAGTATTTCCTATATGTGGTTTGCCAGATGTATACGCTATTGCGGTTGTTAAATAAAATTTCTTACTCATATTATGCCTCCTAACAAAAAAACTATTATAAACATAAGGACGAATTTTCGCGGTACCACCTTATTTCATAATAGCTAATATCATACACTCACATAGTTAACGCCTATCTACGATTACACCTACCTATCGATGCAATAGTTCAGAAGCCATATCATATAAACTGCCTATATCCTTTTTCACCAACAGGACTCTCTTTAATAGACCTTGTCTACAAGACTCTTCCTCATAACAATCAACATGGCTAAAGTATAACACAAAAAAAATTATTCTTCAATATGTTTTCCTAAAAATTTAGAGACAACATCAGCCATCTTTTCCTCCACTTGTCCAATGCTTTGTTCTGAAACAATTAAAACCAAACCTATTGCATCACCATTCATAATAACTGGAGAGATAACATAAGCATACTCTGCTACTTCTGAATCAAGAAACTCAATACTATGAACAGATTTTTCAGAAACTATTGACCTATCCTTCATAATAAGTTCTAATTGTTTTGAAATCGGCTTATTTATATATTTTTTCTTTAGATTCCCACTTGCAGCAATAAAATTATCTCGATCAGTAATAAACACACTTTGACCTGTAACAGAATTAACAATATCTACCAACTGTTTTGAAATTTCATCCATATCTGTCATCTTTGAAAACTTTTTCAAAGCTATCATCTCTCTATCTACAAAAATTTCTAAAGACTCACCATCCCTAATTCTAAGAGTACGGCGAATTTCTTTTGGAATAACAATTCTTCCTAAATCATCTACTCTTCTAACAACACCTGTTGATTTCATATAATTATTCCTCACTTTCCCATACTACTATTGTTTCTATTTTTTGGAAATTTATACTGCTTTTCATAATTTATTATAATCAATATTTCCAAAATTTACCTTGGTAAATATTTCCATATAAAAAATGAAATAAAAAAAAAGAAGACATTTAATTCTTCCATCTTCTTTACTTCTATTTATCTTATTTTAATAAATAAGAATTCATCTTAGTAAATAAATATCTTTCTCCCTGCTCTCTAACACCATTAATTAAAGTAGTATCCTTAACAATTACTTTAAAATCAATACTTTCTAAAAGTTGCTTCAAAAAAGTAGAACTAACAAATTTTATCATTTCATTAAAAAGTACATTAGCATTCTTTTCTTCAATATCTTTTGTAAATACAAGATTTACATTTTTGACAATTTTTTTCTCAATTATAACGCTTATATCCGATTTTATTTTTTTTTTCAATTTACGGTTTAAAGCAGTAAAATCCTTTTTATTTAACTTAATAACATCACTTTCCTTCTTAGGAGAAAACGAAGTAATAATTTTTTGTAATTCCTCTATTCTTATTTTTTTCCAACTTGGAATGTAAGTAATAACTTTTTTACGATAATCATCTAAAATTTTATCTAACACATCCGCTTGAATAATCGTTTTATGTCGTTTAGCTAACTCTAAAAATTTACATTTTATAGCATCCATAGAATCAAGTGGAGGTTTTTTTAATAAGGATAAAATATCGTCATCAAACAAAGAAATAGTATTATTTTTTAAGGTTTCTAATACTGCATTTTTATAATTTTCAAAGTGTTTTTGTCTAAAATCCTCAATTGTTTCCTGATTCATGCTACCACATCCTGACATTGTAAGTGTAACAAATGCAACTTCATCTAGTCAAGATTATGACAAAAATTTATCATAAATTAAATCAAGTAAAGAAACCAAATAATAGATAGGATGTTTTTCTAATTTTATAATATCCAAGATAATCACCAAATTAGAACCTCTACTTAAAAATCTAAATGATGAACTGATATCATAAGAATTCATAAACAATTCATCAACTCTAAATTTAGAAACAACATCACTAGGAAATACAAGTTCAATAGAATTTTTAGTTTGAGATACACGTTTAACTCTCACTCGTTTAGCCAACTTTTCAAACCACTCTTCATACATATAAATAAGCATATCATCCGTTACTCTTCCAAATCTATCCTCTAACTCAGTTTTAACGTCTTCCAATTTTTCTGCAGAATCGATTTCATTAATTTTACGATGAATTTCAATTTTTAAGTCATCTTCAGAAACATAATGATCATCAATATGCGTACTAACATTTAGCAATGGTTTACTCTCAACTTCTTCTTCATCAACTGGTAATTCTATATTCTTTTTACGTGCTACTTCTTCATTTAAAAGTCTTAAATACAAATCAATTCCAACAGAGTCAATAAATCCAGCTTGTTCACTACCTAAAATATCACCAGCACCACGAATAGATAAATCACGAGTAGCAATACTAAAGCCACTACCAAGAGCAGTAAATTCTTTAATTACATTAAGCCTCTTAACAGCAGATTCTGTTAATACTTTAGCAGGATGATACATTAAATAAGCGTAAGCAAATTTATCACTACGACCAACACGACCACGTATTTGATAAAGTTGACTAAGACCAAATCTATCAGCATCCATAATAATCAAAGTATTAACATTAGGAATATCAATGCCTGTTTCAATAATTGTCGTACAAACTAAAATATCATATTTATGATTAATGAAGTCTAAAATTCTATTTTCCAAATCATTTTTATTCATTTGCCCATGAGCAGTTATAATTCTAGCATCCGGAACTAAATTTTGAATACGATACTTTTCTTCTTCAATAGACTGAACTTTATTATATAAAATAAATACTTGACCATCACGAGATAACTCTTTATAAATAGCATCCTTTAATATTTGATTATTCTCTTCAATTACATAAGTTTGAACAGGATAACGATTTATTGGTGGTGTTTCAATCAACGATAAGCTCCGAATTCCTACTAACGACATCTGCAATGTCCTAGGAATCGGTGTAGCAGTTAATGTTAACACATCAACATTCGTCTTATATCGTTTAATTTTTTCTTTATGAGTAACCCCAAAACGTTGTTCTTCATCAATAACCAAAAGTCCTAAATTCTTAGGTTTAATATCATCGCTTAATAAACGATGTGTACCAAAAACTAAATCAATAGTACCATTAGAAACTCCTTCAACAATTCTTTTAACCTCCTTAGGAGATGTAAATCTATTTAAAAGACCAATCGATACAGGAAAATCTTTAAAACGTTCCAAAGCATTTTCATAATGTTGATTTGAAAGAATAGTAGTAGGACATAAGAAAAGTACTTGCTTAGAATCTAAAATTGCTTTAAAAGCAGCTACAAATGCAACTTCAGTTTTTCCAAAACCAACATCACCACATAATAAACGATCCATTGGAGTAGATTTTTCCATATCCTCTTTAATCTGAACTATAGCTCTTTTTTGATCTGGAGTAAGTTCATAAGGAAATCGTTCTTCAAAATCTAGCAACATATCACAATCAGGAGAAAAAGCAAATCCTTGTCGTGCCTCACGTTCAGCATATAGTTGTAATAAATCATCCGCCATATCCTGAACTTTCTTTTTAACTCTATTTTTTGTCTTTTCCCATTCACTACCACCAAGTTTATTAACTTTAGGAGCATACCCCTCTTTACCAGTATATTTATTAAGTAAATCTATTTTCTCAACTGGTATATATAATTTGTCTTCTCCCTGATACAAAACCTCTACATAATCTTTTTGAACACCTGATAAACTAAGAGTTTTAATACCATTATAAACACCAATACCATGAATATTATGAACAACATAATCACCAATAGACAATTTATTAACATCAGAGATACTAGAAGAATATTTAAATTTAGTACGATATTTTTTTTGTTTCTCTTTTACCAAAAACAATTCATTAGCAGTTAAAAACACATAATTTTGATATATAAAACCCGCTTTCAAAGGAGCAGAAACTAAATTAACTTCATTAGAAACAATATGATCAAAATCAGTTTCTACAATTTTCATATTAAGGAATTTCATAACACTAAATATCTGATATTTTTTTAAACATAACACAACAGTTTTCCCATCACCAGTGACATGACGAATAAACTGGTTAATAGAGTCGGCGTTTTCATTAAAATTATTAATAGTATGAACATCCAAATCTAATATATTATTAGAATGATAATGATCAATATTCATATAATAAACAAGAAAAGATGGATGAATATCTAACAAATCAAACATATATTTCCCATTAAATTCTGTATCTTTCGTACTATGGTAGGTTAAAACTTCTTCCATAATTTGAGAAAAGCTAATTTTTAACTGTTCATAATCTTTAAAAAAAGTAATAGAATCTCCCAAATAATCTAAAATTGAAGAAACATCTTCATAAAAAGGTAAAAACTTTTGCTTAGAAGAATTTTCTTCAACTTTTTTTGATGTCAAAAACTCTGAACAAGGACGTATTAAGATTGAAGAAACATTAGATAAAGATTTCTGAGTATCACAGTCAAAATAGCGTATAGACTCTATTTCATCATCAAAAAATTCAATACGAATTGCCGTTTCACTTTCCACAGGAAAAACATCAATAATAAAACCACGAACTGCAAATTCCCCTGTTTTATTAACAATTGTATCACGAACATAACCAGCCTGAACTAGTTTTTCCACTAATTCTTGTGGATTAATTATACTACCAACTTTTAACTGAATAAAAAACTGTTGATAACTTTCTTTCGTTGGTAAAAATCTTAAATATCCCATCAAATTAGTAATAACAATATTAGGTTGTTCTAAAACTTTATTTATTGTTTCTAAACGATTATAACGAAGTTCAGGACTGATTGCTAGAGCTTCACTAGTTAAGAAATCATCCATAGGAAACAAACTAACATTATCTGTATAATTAGACAAAGAAGAATATAATTGATTTGCTTCATATAAAGAATTAACAACAACTAAAATGTTTTTCTTTTCTCTTTGCAATATAGAATATAATAAGACACAAAAAAACTCATCAGTAACACCAGTAATACCCATGTTCTTTTTTAATTCTATAGTTCTTATTTGTTCAAAAACATTCATAAAATCACCTGTTTTTACGATTATAACGATTCATTAAAGATAAAAAATCCAATTTAAAATAATCATCAATAACAGCAACTAAAGAAGTAAATAACCCTTGCAATTGCCTATCTTCTTCTTTAGAAAATCTACCTAAAACATAATCTTTAGTTTCACACGACTTATCATTAGAAACTCCTATTTTCAATCGCTTATATTGTTGAGTATGAATACATAACTCAATATTACGCAATCCATTATGTCCACCACAAGATCCTTTATCTCTTAATTTAAAATTTCCTACATTCAAATCTAAATCATCAGAAATAACTAATAAATCAGAAGTGTCAATCTTAAAAAAATTAATAAACTGTGAAACAACTGTACCAGATAAATTCATATAAGATTGAGGTTTCAAAAATATAACTTTTTCTCCATCTAGATTAATCTCACAATAAAGACCTTGAAACTTATTTTTCCATTTTATAGAAATATTTTTATAATTTAAATAATAATCCAAAAAAGAAAATCCAACATTATGTCTAGTCCCCTCATATTCTCTATCAGGATTCCCCAACCCTACAATAATTCTCATAAAATCACCTCTAATTAAAAATTATTTCCCGGGAAATAATTTATTTCTTATTCTCATGATATTCCTTATAAATAATAGATTTCGCAACTCCTCTTTCTTTCGCAACAACTTTGATAGCGTCTTTTTCACTCATACCATCATCTAAATAAAGATTAACATGTTCTAAGATAGACATACTAGAATAATCTATATTTTCATGATTTCCATCAACAACTACAACAAATTCTCCCTTTAATTCAGAGACTATTGGAATAAGTTCCTGTATTGTACCACGACAAATCTCTTCATGCAACTTTGAAATTTCTCTATGAATACTAATATTACGATTACCAAAAATATCTAACATATACACTAATGTCTTTTGTATACGATGTGGAGCTTCATAAAAAACCAAAGTATAAGATAAGTTACTTAAACTGATAAGTTCCCTTTTAATTTTAGATTCTTTAGTTTGTAAAAAACCATAAAATAAGAATGGCGAAGGAGAAAGACCAGAAGAAGTCAAAGCTGGAACAAAAGCAGTTGCTCCAGGGAGAGCAATAACATTTAAGTTATTCTCTATAACAGCTTTAGAAACAATATATCCTGGATCACTAACAACAGGAGAACCCTGATCAGTAATCAAACCAATATTTTTACCATTTTTTAATTCTGAAATAATATATTCCTTGATTTTATCTTCATTATATTCATGACAGCTAACAAGTCTTTTCTTAATATTAAAGTGGTTTAATAATTTGCTACTCTCTCTAGTATCTTCACATAAAATAAAATCTACCATATCTAAGACTTTAAGTGCTCTAACTGTAATATCATCCAAATTTCCAATAGGAGTTGGAATCAAATATAGACTAGCACTCCCATCATAACTACTCTGTCTCATGCTTAACCTCCAATAAAAACTTTTCATATTCACTAGTTTTAGTACCATTCTTCGTATACATAATAAATGGATGCTCTACTTTTAAACCTAATTTCCCATGTTTAGTTCCTTCTAACAACACTAAAGTAGAAGGCTTATTAATCATTTCATGAACAAATTGAATCCTTTTTGGCTCAATATGATATTTACGAAATAAATCAAAAATTTCTAGCAAACGCTCAGTACGATGAACAATAGCAAAATTACCATTATTTTTCAACAACCGAGAAGCAGTATGAATGACATCCTCTAATGATATACATACCTCATGTCTAGCAATCATTTTTTCTTCTTGTTCATTAAAAAAATTTTTATCATTTACTTTAAAATATGGAGGATTACAAGTAATAACATCATACTGTTCAATTGTATCAGACGTAACATAATCTTTCATATCAGAATTTATAATAAGAATTTGAGATTCAAGGCTATTGTATTTAACAGACTTTTCAGCTAATGTAGCCAAAGACTTCTGAATTTCAACTCCAATAATATGTTTATCCGTACGAAGAGATAAAATAAGTGGTATTACACCGTTACCAGTACCTAAATCAAGAATCTTTTTATCTCGTAAACAAATAGTAACAAAATTAGAAAGCATAACACTATCTAAAGAAAATGAAAAAAAATCTGTATTTTGATAAATCTTACGATTAGGATACCCTAAAATATCATTCAACACTTCCATGATATTCTTCCCTCTTCATCTCAACAATTCCTTTTTCTTTTAAATCGACTTGAAAAGTTCCTTTAAAAACATCTATAGAAGATACTTTTCCTATACCAGACTCGGTTTCTATAATACTACCCATTTTAGGATATCCTTTTTTTAATTCTGTATACAAATCATTTTCATATCCAAGACAACATAAAAGTCTACCACAAATCCCATTAATTTTAGAAGGATTTAAGGCCAAAAATTGATTTTTAGCCATATTAATAGACACACTATTAAAATCAGTCAAAAATGTATGACAACATAAGAATAGTCCACAAGGACCTAAACCTCCCACTTTCTTAGCTTTATCACGCACACCAATTTGTCGAAGCTCAATACGAGTTTTATATTTTTGAGCCAACTTTTTAGCTAATTCTCTAAAATCAACTCTATTATCCGCAACAAAAGAAAAAACCAATTGACTCTTATCAAAAGTATAATAGCAATCTACAAACCCCATATTCAAATCTAAATCTTTACTATATTTTTTTGCCACTTCTAGGGCTATTTTTGCTTTCTCATCATTTTCAGATAAAATTTTTCTATCATCATCTGAAACCTTTCTAACAACTTTCCTTACAGAATCAGGTAAATTCTCCTCTTTTTCCATATATGATGCTTTCTTTATAACCACTGAATCAAGACCAGATTCAGTTTCGACAATTACTAGATCATTAACAACCAAATCCAATTCACTGGAATCAAAATATGCAAAAATCTTTGTAACAGGAAACATAACTTGAACAACTTTCTGCATCTATTTCACCTCCACAAATCTAGAATAAATACAATCTAACCATAACTTATAATTTATATTATACACCAATTTAGGAACTTCTTCTTCAATTACAGTAATATAAACTAAAAGTGTATTAGTATGAACACTATCTAAAAAAGATAAGCTCTGATTCTCTTTTCCTTGAGATTTAGTAGATAAATAGTTAATAAGAATTTTTTCAATAGCAAAGAACATTTCTCTAGCAGTCTCTTTTTCTGGTAATATGGAATCATAAATTTCCTTATAGTGAATAAATAAATCTTCAGGATGAACAAGATACTTCATAAAAGTCATAACATTATCAGCAATATCCCCAAAATCAGAATCATCTAATAAAGATAAAACCTGACATCTAGACAAAATTGTATCTAATACTCGATAACGATTGCTAGTAAGTAATATAGCAATAATGCCCTCTTCTGGTTCTTCTAAAAACTTCAAAATAGTATTAGCGGAAGATGAATTCAATTTTTCAGCATTCTTAATAATATAAACCCTTCTCTGACCAATTAAAGATTTATTTTGATACTCATCTTTCAACGATAACAGTTGGCTCTTTTTTATCTGATTACCTTCAGCCTCAATAATTTGTAAATCAGGAAAGCTATTTTCATCTATCAATTTACAATTATTACAACGATTACAATTCAAATTTTCTATATCATTAACTGTTTCTGAACATAAAATCATTTTAACAAACAATAAAACAAAGGGAAAATTCAAAGAAAAATCCCCAAGTTCTATTAAATAAGAATGAGATAACTTCTTAGATTGCATAATTTTTTCAATATAATTAATAAATCGTTCTTGTACATAAGTTAAATCATTCATAAACATCACCTATTATAAAATCAAAATTTTAAATAACACTAATGCAATTAGTGCTGGAGCTCCCAAAAAAGCTACAGAAAACAAAGTTACAAAATTAATTGGTAAAATCATATTAAAATTAACTGCAATCAAATTATAACCATATAAAAGGAAGCCACTAATAACAATTTTTTTAACAACCCCAACTATTTTTTTCATATCATAATCTCCTCGATAAAAAATATGAAAAAATACAACTTTTATTCTATTTCTTTTCTATCATTCAAAGCTCGCTCTAAAGTAAGACTATCAACATATTCCATATCGGCTCCCATAGGAACACCACTAGCCAGTCGAGTAACTTTTACTCCCATTCCATCTAGAACTCTCTTAATATATAAAGCTGTAGTTTCACCTTCAATACTAGGATGAAAAGCAAAAATAACCTCTTTAAATTGTCCTTCCTTAATTCGATCAATTAACTTATCTAATCCGATATCCTCAGGATTTATACCATCAAGAGGAGAAATTAACCCATCTAAAACATGAAACATACCATGAAACATACCTAATTTCTCAAACAAAAATACATTTTTAGTATCTTCTACTACACATAAAGTAGTTTTATCTCTTCCCACATCAGAACAAACAAAACAAACATCTGTATCAGTAAATGTATTACAAATAGGACAAGGATGAATTTTTTCTTTTACATTAGACAAACTGTTTGAAAAAAGTTCAACTTGTTCATCCTCTAAATCCAAAACAGAAAAAGCTAAACGCTCAGCAGTTTTTTCACCAATACCTGGTAAATATTTAAAAGATTCTATTAAATTTTTAATACTCTCAGGATACATAAATAAATTTAAAACAATCCAGGTATATTACCAAATTTTCCCATTTTCTTCTCTGTTTCTTCATCAATTTTTTTCATAGCTTCATTTACTGCTACCATAATCATATCTTCTAACATCTCTAAATCTTCAATATCTAAAACATTAGATTTGTCAATTTCTACTTTTACAATCTCTTTTGTACCTTTTAAAGTTACTTTTACTAAAGAACTTTCTCCTATAAATTCTTTAGAATCAATTTCTTCCTTTACATTCATCATATCTTTTTGTAATTTTTGTGCTTGTTTCATCATTGCTTGTATATTCATAAATCTTCTCCTTTTAATCAAATTCTACGATATCGCCAAATATTGAAGCAACATCATTAGATATTATATCATTAGTTTCTTCTTTTTTAAACTGTTTCTCAGGCTCCTCTTTTATTTCATAATGTTCACCATTCTTCATTTGGCTAATATATTCAGATTTTAGTTCATTCCATTGATTATCCGTAATAATAGCAAATTTTTTAGAAGAACCAGTCAATTTATTATAAACAGCTTCCATTTGCTCTAAATGTTCTAAATTTTGTTGCACAATAGAATCATATTCATAGCTAAGAACAATAATATCATTACTAGCAACTCTAAACTTAGAATTTAAAATTTCACATACTAAATATCCAATTTGTTGATCAAAAGTATAATCATTCAAAAAACTAAGTTTACTCATCTCTTGTGTTAATACTTGCTTATTCGCTAAAGCAAAAGCATTGTTAATTCGAACGTTTATAATCTCATCTAAATTTAAAATATCAGCAACTGTTTTTGAAATAAAGTAATCATTATCTTCTGCATCAACAGAATCATTCAAAGAATCCATTTTTTCAACATTAATATCATCAACAACAACTTTTTTATCGGATACCATGATAGACTCTTCAACAGCACTAGCAGTTTCAATACTTTTCCAAGAGATAGATTCATACTTTTTATCACTAGAAATAGCACTGTTTTTCTCTTGAAAAGCCTCAATATCACTTGAATTTACAACAGATTTATTACTAATAGAAGACATAAAATTCAACAATAATATTTCAATATAAATTTTAGGATTCCCACTCTTTTTAATATCGAACATTTTTTCGTTAATAATCGTTATTAACTTTTCCACAAGACTAATATCATAGTCACAATTTTTAAAATTTGTATAATAATCTACTAATAAATCTCTCAAATAATACATAAATTGTGAAATAATTTGAATCAAATTTTTTCCACAATCATTAAACTGAGTAATTTGAGATAATACCTCCTTAAAGTTTAAATTAAATATGTAATCAGAAAACATCTTTAATTCCCTTTTGGTGATCAATCCATTAAGTTCAGTATAAATATCCATTGTAATCAAATCGTTAGTATAAGAACTCAATTTATCAAGCATTCCCAAAGAATCTCTCATTCCTCCATCTGCTGCTAAAGCAATTTCTCTTAATACTTCATTCTCAATTTTTATATTTTCACAATCACAAACATATTCTAATCTACGAATTAACATATCAGTAGATATTCTCTGAAAAGAAAAACATTGACAACGAGAAATAATGGTTTCAGGAACTTTTTGAGGATCTGTAGTTGCTAAGATAAAAATTGCATGTTCAGGTGGTTCTTCTAATGTTTTTAATAAAGCATTAAATGCTCCTAGAGATAACATATGAACCTCATCAATAATATACACTTTATATTTTAATTCAGCTGGAACCAAATTAATCTTGTTGCGCAATTCACGAATCTCATCAACACCATTATTAGAAGCAGCATCAATTTCTAAAATATCCACACACTCTTTTTCACTAGTAGCTAAACAGTTTTTACATTTTCCACAAGGATTGCCATCAATGTGTTCTAGACAATTAACGGCTCTTGCAAAAATTTTAGATAATGAAGTTTTTCCAGTACCTCTAGATCCAAAAAACATATATGCATGACAAAATTTATGTTGCTCAATTGAATTTTTTAAAACCTTAACAATAGAAGATTGTCCAACTACATCATCAAAGGTTTGTGGTCTATATTTTCTATATAAAGCTTGATACATAGTTACACCTCCAACAAACATCTATATTATACCATAAAAAAAGAAGAAAGTTGATACTAGTACCTGTCAAGTACACACTAAATAAAAATATTTATTTTATGAATATTTAAGTCTGTATTGTACAGGTGATAAATATCCAAGTTTCTTTTGAATACGTTCGTTGTTATACCAATGAACG
>CALVKI010000076.1 GCA_944332635.1 uncultured Bacilli bacterium | reverse complement strand
GTAGCCAATGGAGCAATCTTAAAGAAAGTATATTTTCCTAGAGAAATTATTCCTATCTCAATCACAACAAGCCAATTAGTAAACTTTCTAATAACTTGTATTATCATGTTTGCCTTTATTATATTTAGTGGAGTAGGATTTTCAATTCACTTATTACTATTTCCAGTATTAGTATTAATTCAATACCTTATTACACTAGCCTTAACATTTATTTTATCAGCTATAACAGTCTTTGTAAGAGATATTGATCATTTTGTAAGTGTAATATTAATGCTTGGATTTTATGCAACACCTATTGTATATCAAGCTAATATGTTACCAGAAAAATTTCAATGGATATTAAACTTAAATCCAATGGCACAGTTAGTAGAAGCATATAGAGATATTCTTTATTATCATCAAATGCCTCATTGGTCAATATTAGGAATTTGGGGAGTATTAAGTATAGTATTGGTAATAATTGGATATTTAATATTTAAAAAGCTAGAAAAGAGCTTTGTAGAAGAACTATAAACAACCGATAGGTTGTTTTTATTTGTTTTTGTATTTTAAACATGTTACAATATTATTGTAAAAATAGAAAGCTAAGAAAAAGAAAATCAAAAAAGTGAATATGTATATATTGAAAGGAGAACATATGAAAAAGAAATCAATTTTTTTATTACTACTATTATTATCACCAACAATTTCTGTATCAGCTGAAGAGATAGATACATCATCAGTGGTGGAAGATTATACAGAAATAAAAGAAACTATGCCCCCTACAGAATCAACATCTCAAATAGTTAATGAAGAACAGAAAATAAAGCAATCAAAGGAAGCAACACAAACAGGATGGGTTGAAGAAAACGGCAAAAAATATTATTTGGAAAATGGTTCTAAGGTAACAGGGTTTAAAAAAATCAACGAAAAGGTATACTTTTTTTCAAGGGATAATACTCAATATGGAGTAATGAGAACAGGAAAGTTTCAGATAGGTAATTTTTATTACTGTTTCGATAATACAACAGGAGCAATGTTTACCGGATTATTTGAATATAATAATCAAAAATATTATGCAAATAATAATGGAGAACTACAGCTTGGATATCAAAGCGTAGATGGAAAAACATATTTCTTTTCAAGAGATAAAACAATGTATGGAGCTCTAAAAATAGGAAAGTTCGAAGTAGATGGACAATATCGAATTTTCAATGAATACCTACAAACCGGATTATTTGAATATAATGGTCAAAAATATTATGCAGATGATGAAGGAAATCTTCAACTAGGATTCCAAAATATAGAGGGAAAGAAATATTTCTTTTCAAGGGATAATACTCAATATGGAGTAATGAGAACAGGAAAGTTTCAGATAGGTGATTTTTATTACTGTTTCGATAATACAACAGGAGCAATGTTTACCGGATTATTTGAATATAATAATCAAAAATATTACGCAAATAATAATGGAGAACTACAGCTTGGATATCAAAGCGTAGATGGAAAAACATATTTCTTTTCAAGAGATAAAACAATATATGGAGCTCTAAAAACAGGAAAGTTCGAAGTAGATGGAAAGTATCAAATTTTCAATGAATACCTACAAATTGGATTATTTGAATTTGAAGGAAACAAATACTATGCTAACAGTAAAGGAGTTTTACAAACGGGATTTCACACAATTAATGGAAAAAGATATTTCTTTTCTGGAGATAAAATTAGATTTGGAGTTATGAGATATGGTTGGATTCAATATAATGGGTATAGATATTATTTGGATTCAGATGGAACTGTAGTAACTGGTTATAAAAAAATTGACGGCCGTGAATACATGTTTGATGATCAGGGAAGAATGAACACCGGTTTTGTAACAATTAATGGAAATACATATTATTACTATGCTGATGGAACATTTGCTAATGACTGGCTACAAATTGGAAATAAAAAATATTTTTTCAATTCCCTAGGAGTACAAATAGGAGCAAATGTAAAAAAAGTAATAGATGTTTCTTATCATCAAGGCATAATAGATTGGGATAAGGTTATAGCAGAAGGAAGCGTAGATGGTGTAATATTAAGGATTGCAGCCGGCTGTGAAGAAGAAGACACACAGTTAGCTAGAAATATATCAGAATTAAAAAGGTTGGGAATCCCTTATGGTATTTATATTTACAGTTATGCAGAAAACTATAATGAAGGTAGATTATATGCTGAATTTACTGTAAATGTTATAAAAAAATATGGTATGAATCCAACTTTAGGAATATACTTAGACTTAGAATCAAATTCTGTAACTTCATATATGGGGGTTACTGAATATACAAATGTAGTAAATGGATATATGGATGTCATGAAAGCTAATGGTTATGGAAATAATACTAAAATATATACATATAAAAACTATGCAGACACAGCATTAAATAGTGAATATCTAAGGAGTCTAATCGCCTGGGTAGCACAATATAACCATTATTGTACATATACAGGAAGTTATGTTGGATGGCAATACTCTTCAACAGAAAAAATCCCAGGTATTAATACTAATGTTGATGTAAATGTATGGTTTAATTAAGGGGGATAGCTATGGAAAAAGAAAAGATTTCAGTTATTATCACAACATATAACAGAAGAACGTTTTTAGAAAAAGCAATAGAGAGTGTTTTTTCTCAAACATATCAAAATATAGAAATAATTATTATTGACGATTGTTCTAAAGATGATACAGCAAGTTTTTGCGAAAACTTAAAAGACCAAAGAATTAAATTTTATAGAAATGAGCACAATCAAGGGTGTGGCCCTAATAGAAAGAAAGCCTTAGAAAAGTACGCAACAGGAAAATACATCATATTTTTAGATGATGATGATAGTTTTACCAATAAGGATTATTTCAAAGCGGCTATAAAAATGTTAGAGAAAAACCAAAAACTGTCTATGGTATGTGCACCACATATCGTCTACGACAAGATGCACAATACAAAAACGGAAAAGCAATTTCCTTATAAGCAAATAGTAGATAACAAAGACTTTTTTCTCCATTTTGGAAATGAAAAATATCCAAAGCCGATAATCAGTATAGCTATTATTAGAAAAAAAGCCTTGGAATTCGCAGGGTATCAAGAAATGAAAATATTAAATGATACTACAATCTTTTTAAGAGCACTAATATATGGACCAATGGGATTTATAGACAAAATATCAGCACAATATTTAGTTCACGGTAATAATATCTCTTTTTCTTGTACTACAGATTTTATTATCGATAATCTTGAAGAAAAATATAAAGTTTATTGCAAAATACCAGAAAGCTTTGGTTTAAATAGTGAAGAAAAGAAACAATGGCTGATAAATCAATGTGATATTACAATTATATATTTTATTAAAGGATCAAAACCAAATTATTTTCACTTCAGGAAATTATTAACTTGGGTAAAGAAAAGATTGAAGGACAAGGCACTTATCAAGAATTATAAGGATATATATAAAGGAAATAAAAAATTAGAAAAAAGTATATAATCAAAGCAGGGCTGCAGTGCTCTGCTTTGATATTTGTAATAGTAATAAATATTTGATATAATGAAAAGGAAGAATAAAAGGAACAGAATAATAATAAAAAGAGGTGGATTATGGACTATAATTATCAAAAAAGACCTGGTAAAAAAATAGAATTAATAGGAGAAATAGAAAATAAAGAAAAACCAACTATCAGCATTGTTACCCCGTTTTATAATGGTGGAAAAACATTATTAGAAACTGCAAATAGTGTATTCAGTCAAACGTATCCATATTTTGAGTGGATAATTGTTGACGATGGTTCTAAAGATAAGGAATCGCTAAAAAAGCTAGATGAAGTAGCCAAGATGGATAAGAGAATTAAAGTATTTCATAAAGAAAATGGTGGACCATCAATTGCCAGAGATTATGGAATAGAGCATACTAGTAAAGATACGAAATATATATTTTTCCTAGACTGCGACGACATCTTAGATAAGACAATGTTAGAAGTTCTATATTGGACATTAGAAACCCATCCAGAAGGTTCTTTTGCTTATACTACTATGGTGAATTTTGGAGAAAGAGAATTTTTGTGGGAAAGATATTTAACAGTAGATGATCAAAAAGAAGAAAACCTAATTTGTATTAGTAGTATGGTAAGAAAAGAGGACCTACAAGAGGTTGGTGGTTTCGGCATTAAAGAAAAAGCAATGTATGAAGACTGGAATCTTTGGTTAAAATTATTGGAAAAGAAAAAAGTACCAATTCGAGTTAATTCACCAATTTTTTGGTATCGTACTAGTAACTCTGGAGAATTTTCTAGAGCAAATAAAAATAAAGAACAAGCAATGCGATATGTAAATGAGACAGCAAGTAGAATAACCGAAGATGTAGATATTATTCAATTCCCTAGAGAAGGAAAAAAATATGATACAGTAAAAGCACATCCTCAAATGGTACTGCCAAAATATAAAAAAAATAAAAAGACAAAAATTCTATTTATTATTCCTTGGGCGGTAACAGGAGGGGCTGATTTCTTTAATCTGGACTTAATAAAAAGATTAGATAAAGAAAAATATGAAGTAACTCTGTTAATGACAACACCAAGTGAAAATCCTATTAGACAACAATTCGAAGAAGTTTGCTCTACAGTATATGATATGTCAACATTCCTAGAACGAAGTGACTATTTAAATTTTGCAGATTATATTATGGAATCAAGAAATATAGATTTAGTTTTTGTAAGTAATACCCCATATGGATATTACATGATACCATATCTAAAGAGAAAATATCCAACTGTTCCATTTATTGATTATATTCATTCTGTAGATTTAAGGGATCCAAGGGAAAGCTTTGGCAGATGCTCTATGGACGTAGATAGTTATTTAACCAAAACATATTGTTGTAATAATTTTACAAAAAATCAATTGGAAAAAGATTACCATAGAACAAATGTAGAAACATTATATATTGGAACAGATGCTGATAAATTTAATCCAAAAAATTATGATAAATATGAAATGCGCAAAAAATATCATATTCCACAAGATAAAATAGTAATTTCATTTATCGCAAGATTATCTGAAGAAAAACGTCCAGAAATGTTTATAGAAATCGGTAAGCGTTTATTGCAAAATAATCCAAATTTATTCTTTGTAATTGCAGGTGATGGATATTTATATAATCCTGTTAGCAGTAAAATAGATGAGAATTTTACAATGCTAGGAATGGTTACAAGTGAAGATACAGTAGAAGTATATACTTTAAGTGACATGACATTAAACTGTTCATCATTAGAAGGATTAGCATTAACATCATATGAATCATTAGCTATGGGAGTACCAGTAGTATCAACTGATGTTGGCGGTCAAACAGAACTAATTGATGATACAGTAGGAGGGATAGTTCATTATCATAAAGATGCAACAGAAGAAGAATATGAAGAAGAGATTAATAATTATGTAAAAGAAACAGAAAGAGTAATAGAAAATTTAGACAAAATAAAAAGTAATTGTCGTAAAAAGATTTTAGATGGCTTTACCTTAAATATAATGGCAAATAAATTTGATAAAATATTTACAGAAAGCATAAAAAAAGAGAAAAATAAAAAGACTACTTATCCAATAAATGATTATATGGAGTATAATTTAGCAATAGAAAGTCTATATACAGATTATTTCTTTACTGTAAAAAATTACTTGGAAACAAAATTTGATATCTATTATGATCCAGACAGAAAGCCAAGAAAGAAAGGTAGAATTTACTATCTTAAAAGAAGATTATCCAAAGTTTTAAATAGAGCTCATGCTAAACAAGAAGCATTAAAAATTGCAAATGCTATAAGATGTCTATATAAGGTGTTTTATAATTTAGCATATTTCTTAAAATTCTTTATTTTATCGATACCAGCAGCTTTTGTATTATTTTATAAATTATTAATGAGAAATAGAAACAATTAATTAGAAAGTGTGGTTTTATGAAACGAAAGAGTTGTCTAGTAATAGGATATATGAACTTAAATTTTGGAGATGATCTTTTTTTCTATATTTTATTTAAAAGATATCCACAAGTAGATTTTTACATGTATCCACCATCTGTATTATTGGATAAATATAAAAAATGTTATAAAAAGTTCAAAAATGTTAAATTTTATGAAGAAGAAGAGTATTATATTAATGTTAGAAAAGACATAGTAGATAAAAATACTCCTATTAATTTATTTCCAATGATATGCGAAAGAGCAAAAAAAGTAGATTTTTACATCAATATTGGTGGAAGTATTTTTATTCAAAATGATAATTGGAAAAACGATGACAGATTTATTTTAAAAGACTTATTAAATGATAAAAAATCATTTATCATTGGATGTAATTTTGGACCAGGGGATGATGAATTTACAGAATTTTATAAAAACTGGTTTGCTAAATTTGATGATGTGTGTTTTAGAGATAACAAATCTTATGAAATTTTTAAAGAATTGCCAAATACTAGAAAAGCTACGGATATCGTACTATCAAATTGTAAAAAGAATTTAATATCTAATGCATTATATAAAAAGAATATCGCAATATCAGTAATTGATATTACAAATAATAAAAATTTAAAAGACTACGTAGATTGTTATTATGAGTGGCATATAAAAGTAATAAAAAATTATATACATAGAGGATATAATATAAATTTATTTTCCTTCTGTACAACTGATGGCGATTTAAAAGCCATTAATGAAATTTTAAAAGGAATTAATGAAGAAGATAAAAGGCATATAAAAATAATACAATATGATGGTTCAATATCTCAATTTTTAAATAAATTCAAAAGAAACAAATATGTTATTGGCACAAGATTTCATTCAATCATTTTAGCCATTATGAACAACAAAGAATTCATCCCAATTTCTTATAGCAAAAAGACTGACAACTTTTTAAAAGATTTAGAATCTAGTATAAAAGCAGTACAAATAAAGGACTTAAATAAAAAAACAAAAAAGAATTTAAAATTTTATCATGTAATACAAGATTTTGACGCAGAAAAGCAATTTGAGAAAATAGATCAATATATAAAAAATAAGACACATTAGATATGTGTCTTATTTACATTTTCCTAGATTAACACAAGAATCATAATAAGTTGAGCGTTTTTTTAGTTCTTTATCTATATAACTATTACCATATATTTCACTTAACGTTTTTTTATTACTGAATAAATTAGTACCTAATCCTAATCTATCACCTTTAATTTTTACACCTAAAGCTGCTAGAGTAGTAGGGTAATAATCAAATGTAGTAAAATCACGATTTTTAGTATGATCTGTTTCAACCGCAGAATTTAAATAAACATTATAGACTCGTCTTTCATAGTCATCGGGTAAGTTATTAAATGAACTAGTATTCATACTAAGATGATCACCAGCTAAAATGACGGTTGTATTATCATAAAAATCTTGATCTTGAATCCACTCAACAAATTCTCCAAGTTGTCTATCAGAACAATAAATAGCATTTAAATAAGGATTACTAGAATAATTTGGACAAAAATCACTTTCATACCCGTCAGGCATATGGGTGTCTACTGTTAACATAGTAAAATTGAATGGTTCATCACCGTCAGTAACTTTTTCTAGTTCCTGTTTTGCATATTCATACAATATTTCATCTTCATATCCCCAAAAAACATAATAATCATCTGGAACAATACCTGTGTTTCTAGCGGTAAATATATCAAATACCTGATAATC
>CALVKI010000075.1 GCA_944332635.1 uncultured Bacilli bacterium | reverse complement strand
TAGGATATTTAATTCTTAACTCTTTTTCGGTTTTAAAAGTATCTATTATCATAATAATATTATATTACAAATTAAAACAACCTCAAAGAGGTTGGCGAATGAAATTTATTTCATTCTTTTTTTATTTTGTTTTAGTATCCTTATAATAGGAAGTGATTTTGTGAGAGAAGTGTTAGAGCAATTAATTGCTGGTGAAGATTTTGATAAGGTGTTGAAAAAGAATCAATTAAATAAATATGAATTATTGACTTCTTTGCGTAAAGAAGTTATAGCTTATAAAAGAGGATTAACTTTAGATGAGAGAGAACAGTTGAAATCTGTTTATTTGAAATTTTATAGTATGTTAGATTTAACTGAGCAGAAAGTGGCTTTTATTTCTGATACTCATTTTGCCTCAAAAAAAGAAAATATTAAATATTTTCCCGTGATTTTAGACTTTTGTCGTAATCATGGGATTTTTTATTTGTTTCATGGTGGAGATATTGGAGATGGTTTAGTTAATTGTCATAAGAAATATCGGATGCCAAAAGAACAAATTGATCATATTATAAATGTATATCCTGAAGATAAAAGTATTCGCCAATATATTTTGGGTGGTAATCATGATGCAAAATATTTGAAACATGGGTATGATTTGTTGAAAATTTTATCTGATGAGAAGAAAAATGTTTTTCCATTGGGATATTTTCAATCATATTTTACAGTGTATGGTTATCCTTTTTCTTTTGAACATCATTCTAGGATTAGACCGGGCTATCGTTTGATAGAGTGTCCTTTTGTTATATCAGGACATGCACATAAAAGTCGTTTTGCTAATGATTTTATTAAATTGCCAACTCTTAGTAATGATATACATATTAGAGATAGCATAGAGGGATCTGCTGGATTTGTAACTATGGAAACGGTTTCCCATGATAAATCTTTTGAACTTTATTTTTCTCGTTATTCTTTTTTGGGTTTAGATCCAGTAAAAGAAGAATCTCATACATATCAATTTATTAAAAAAAAGTGACATTTTTTGTAAAAAAGAAAAATGTCTTTTTTTTTCGACAAAAATTTTCATTTATTTTTGTTATCTTATAGAAGGTGATTAGTTTTATGAAAAAGACAATGTTATTAGCTGTAATTTTTGTATTGTTAGGAGCAGTTGTTGGAAATTATTTATATCGAAATGTTCCAAAGAGTATTTCTGTTTTTCAAGAAAATAATACATTTTATTTTTTACAGGAAGGTATTTATTCGTCTAAAGATATTATGCAGGAAAATACGAGTGATATTATGAATAAACTTACTGTTTTTGAAGATAATAAATATTATGTATATGTCGGAATTACTATGGATATAGATAATGCTAATAAGATTCAAAAAATTTATCAAGATATGGGTTATAAAATTTATATTAAAACTGTTAATTTGGATAATGAAGAATTTGCTAGTAATGTAAGTCAATTTGATTTATTGGTAAAAGAATCTGATGCAAATAATGATATTTTGACAGTGGAAGAAGTGGTGATGGCTAATTATGAGCAAATTATTGGTACAGGAATGTGAGTTAATTTTGCTAATGATATAAGTAGAGGTGATTTATATCAAGTGCAAATTTAAAGAGTTGCCAGAAGACGAAAAACCTAGAGAAAGATTAATTCGTTATGGAGCCTCTTCTTTATCCGATTCACAATTATTAGCAATTTTATTGAGGAGTGGTTGTCATAATAAAAATGTTTATGATTTGGCATTAGAAATTTTAAAATGTTATCCTTTATCAGAAATTAAAAATTGTAGTTTTTATGATTTTATGTCTATTAAAGGAGTAGGAGAAGTTAAAGCTATAGAAATTATTGCGGTCATTGAATTAGGAAAACGTGTTTTTTTAAGAAAAAGTGATGCATTAGTATGTCTTAAAACACCTAGAGATATTTGGTTAGATGTGAGATATTTTATTAATAATTCTAAGCAAGAATATTTTTATTGTTATTATTTTAATCAAAAACAGGAATTGTTAGAAAGGAAGTTGTTATTTATGGGGACAGTAAATCGTAGTATAGTTCATCCTAGGGAAGTTTTTAAGGAAGCTTATCGTCTTAGTGCTTCTAGTATTGTATGTGTTCATAATCATCCATCTAATTATGTTAATCCAAGTAAAGAGGATGTTTTACTTACTGATCATTTAGTAAAAATAGGATATATTCAAGGGATTCCAATTCGTGATCATATTATAGTTGGAGAAGACTCATATTATAGTTTTTTTGAACATCATAATATTTTAAATCTATAGTTGCAGGTCAATTTTATTTATATTATAATAAGTAGGAATGGAATGATGTTATGTATAAAAAAAGAAAACAATTAAATATGAAAATTTTGATAATTTTTATTGTTATTGCAGTTTTTTTTGGTATTTCTGTATCTGTTTATATGAGTCGTTCTAATTTTTTAGGTGAAGGCATTATTAAGGATATTTTTACGACTATTGATAAAGCAGTGATGTATCCATTTACAGTTTTAAATGATGAAAAAAATATTGAACAATCAAAGAGTTATCTTATCCAAAAGAATGTTAATGCTTCTTTGGAAGAAGAGATTCAAGAATTAAAAGATGTCTTGGAATTAAATCGTACTTTAACCGAATATACACCTATTAATGCTACGATTTTGTCACGTAATAAAAGTTATTGGTTCAATCAGATTATGATAGATAAAGGATCAAAAGATGGAATAAAAAAAGATATGGCAGTTATTACAAAAAGTGGGTTGGTTGGAAAAATATCTAGAGTTTATCCTCATTCTAGTGAGATTAAGCTTATTACTAGTGATGATGTTAATTATAAGATTAGTGTTGCTATAAAAACTGGAAATGGAGATAGTTATGCTATTTTAAATGGCTATGATAATGAAACAGAGTGTGTTACTGTGACTGGTGTAGATAAAATGAGTACAGTAAACAAAGGAGATACTATTGTTACTAGTGGTCTTGGCGGTATGTTTCCTGGTGGAATCTATGTTGGTGTTGTAGAGAACATTAAAAGTGATAAATATGACCTTAGT
The DNA here is from genome assembly GCA_944332635.1 of uncultured Bacilli bacterium. Taxonomy (GTDB): domain Bacteria; phylum Bacillota_I; class Bacilli_A; order RF39; family UBA660; genus Faecimonas. The sequence goes on along the minus strand of CALVKI010000075.1, from coordinate 2,317 downwards.
AAAACATTATATATAAAAACATCTCAAGATTTTAATAACATTCATTATGTTACAGTGCTAAAGGAGAAGGTTTAGTATGGTTATTACAATTATCATTTTTATTTGTTCTTTATTATTGGATGGTATCCTTTCTAATTTTTTGCCTTATATGGTTGGTGATTTATCTTTATTTACACCAATGTTTACTGTTGTTTCGTTAGTTGTTGTTTATCCTTTTTTTATTAAGAAAAATCGTCATTATTTTATTAGTTGTTTTATTATTGGAATATGTTATGATTTTATGTATACAAATTTATTATTTTATAATGCTATTTTATTTACTTTAGTTGGTATGATTGTTTTGTTATTGTATAAGTATATGCGGCTTAATTGGTTTAGTATATTATTATTTGTAGCTATCATTATTGCAACGTATGAATGTATGAATGCACTGATTATTTTATTATTCCAATTAGTGCCAATGACTTTTTATCGTTTATTATATAAGGTTAGTCATAGCTTATTATTAAATTTATGTTATGTGGAAATTCTTTATTTTATTATTTTGTTCCTTCCTAAAAAATATAAAAGAATAGCTATTAATTGTTAAGAAAAGTAGAATAATTACTTTTCTTTTTTCATATCCTCTAGTAGAGGAGATTGGGTATGAATACAAAAAGAACAATAAAAAAAAGATTAGTATTAAAGAAAAGTGTTCGTAATTTCATTACAAGATTATTAATCACTGTTATTATTTTTTTAGTTGGAATGATTATAGTGAAGAGTAATGCTAAAATTAAAAATAGTATCTTAAAGCAAGTGTATGATACCAATTTCAAATTCACTAAGATTAAGGATGTTTACCAAAAATATTTTGGTAATATATTATCTATTGATCAAATAGCTTTGAATGAAAAACAGGTATTCCAAGAAAAATTAACTTATCAAAAAGTTAATTCTTATTTAGATGGAGTAAAACTTAAAGTTACTGAAAACTATATGGTTCCTGCGTTAGAGAGTGGTATTGTTATTTTTATAGGAGAAAAAGAAGGATATGGGAATACAATAGTTATTGAGCAAATAGATGGTATTGATGTTTATTATTCTAATATTTCAGTTGATGGTGTTAAGTTATATGATTATATTGAAAAGGGGAGTTTACTTGGAGAAGCACAAAATGAAGAGCTATATTTAGTTTTTCAAAAAGATGGAAGTTTTTTAGATTATAAAAAATATATTTAGTTGTTTTAAAATTCATCCTCTTTTTTATTTAGTAGCTTTTTTTGCTGTTTTTACTGCTTCTTTTTTTCCCTTTTTAATTATTACTTTTCTAATTGTTATTCATGAAATTGGTCATCTTTTTATAGCTTATCTATGTGGTGGTAAAGTATTAAAAATTTTAATTTATCCTTTAGGTGGGATTTCTAAATTTACTATTTCTTATAATATCTCTTTATGGAAGGAATTTCTAATTTTAATTTTTGGTCCTATTTTTCAAATGTTTGCTTGGTTAGTTCTAATTTATCTATTCCCAGATCAGAAAAGTTTGATTTCTATTTATCATTTTGGTATTTTGTTTTTCAATTTTCTTCCAATCTATCCTTTGGATGGTGGAAAAATTTTATGTTTATTTTTTCATGTGTTTTTACCTTATAAGATATCTTTTTATACTACTATTTTATTTGGATATTTTTTGTTGTTTTGCTTTATTTATTTTTATTTTATTTCTTTTTCATTTAATATTTTGTTTTTAGTTGTTTTCTTATTTATTAAGCTAGTTCAAGAATTTAGAAAGGTTCCTTATTATTATGAAAAGTTTTTATTGGAACGTTACTTAAATTATTTTTATTTTAATAAAAGTAAGATTATTGATTCTTTAAATAAATTTCAAAGGGGATATCGACATTTGATAAAAAAGAATGGTGTTTATTATACAGAAAAAGAATATTTAGAAAAAAAATATAAAAATTGTTGACAATTAAGCAGACACTTGTTATAATCTATTTGTCGACTTGAAGAAGAGACAGTAGATATGGGGCATTAGCTCAGCTGGGAGAGCGCCACGTTTGCACCGTGGAGGTCAGCGGTTCGATCCCGCTATGCTCCACCATATTGTATTTTGACATTGCCGTAGGTAATGTTTTTTTATAGATAATTTGTTAAATTAAGTGCAACATTGAGTAATATATTCAATAATTAACTCATTTGGTGTTTAATAATCCCAAATGTATCCAACGATATATTGTAGATGCACTTGGAAAGTTGATAGGTTTTATATCTTTATAATTTACGATTTGTTCTTTAGACCAATTTTTATTTAACTTATCTTCTATATATT
>CALVKI010000074.1 GCA_944332635.1 uncultured Bacilli bacterium | reverse complement strand
ATTTTCATAAACAAAAGCACCTCACATATATACTTGTTTCGTCAAAACAAATTATATATTTAGTGCTTTTGTTTTTCTATATTTATTTTAAATCTTTTATTTTTTCCCCAGAATATTTAACTCATATTTAAACGTGATATTACAAGAACAAAAGCGACATGATTTCAATACTCTAACATTTTAGTTAACTAACATGTCGCGTCTTTGTTCGTGCGTCAATTTTACGCAAGTAAAATTGTGTGCAATGTTATTTTTGTGATATAGGAAAAAGTGATTTTTCCTATACCACAAAAAATGAACTTTAAGAAGGCCTTAAAGTTCATTTTCACGGTAAAACTATTTTTTCGTTGTTTTTATAAATATCTTTTAATTTCATATTTATTCTTTTGGCTATTGTATTATTATATTCTGTATGATGTTCAATTTTATTTATATATTTTTTAAGTTCATTTAAATACTTCTCTTCCCTATTATTTGTTATATACAATTCATAATATATGTAAATTATCTCTTCTAGTGCTAATACTATTTCATTTGCTACATCTAAAAAAAGTGAAACTGCTTTATCTATATCTTTTTTTATTTCAATTTCAAGATTTCCATCTTTGTAAAAATATTTAGCCAAATTATATTTTGACCAAGAGCATAATGTAAACCTTGGTGATTCACTTGACAAAGTATAATATTCAAAAGCTTTTCTTAAATCTATTTTATCTACTTTTCCTAGTCTATAAAATTCTCCTACCCTATTTTGCCCCCAACTATCTCCTAAGTTTGCAGAAGTAAGATAATATTCAAAAGCTTTTTTTAATTTTCCTTTCTTCTCATATATTTTTCCTAAATTATTATATGCATACACATGACCCATTTCAGTAGCTTTTTCAAACATTTTAACAGCTTTTTTTTCATCTTTTTGTATGTGTGGAATTGTACCGTTTAAGAATATATTCCCCAAACTTGTATATGCATTTGGACATTGTAATTTTCTTGCTTTATTAAAATATTTAAAAGCTAATGCCATATCTTTTTTTGATTTAGATCCAATATGTCCTTCATAATATAAATAACCAATAGCCCAATTTGCAGTAGGATGATTATTTTTTGCAGAAACTTTGTAATATTCATATGCCTTTTCATATCTTGCAGTTCCTGTTATTATTCCATAACATTCCATAGATGCCATTTCAAAACATGCAAAAGGATTTCCTTTTTTGGCTAATTCGTAAATTCCTCTAATTGACCATATTCCAGAAGTTAATTGTATGTTTATAAAATCTTCAATATCATTTATAGAAATGTTAGTATCATATATCTTTTTTTCAATAATATTATTCAGCGTCTCATCTATAAAAATAGGCTGTTTTTTATCTAATACTGTATAAAATAAAACCTCTGCTAAAAAATTATATAAGTTATTACTCAATAAGTTTTTATATAATGATTTTAATAAAAGCGAACTAACATCTGAATCATTTTTACTTATAGAATATAATCTATTACAAATATTATATATAATTTTATTTTCGTTAAAAGTTTTTAAAGTAATTCTACTTGGAGAATTTATATCTATTAATTCTAAAATTCCTTTAAACATTGGAAATAAAGTTCCATTATCTTTTTCGTAATTGTTTTTTAAAGACTTTATATATTCTTTATATCTAGGATTTATTGCTCTAAATCCTGTACAGTAGTTATTTACTGTACTATCTGCAATTGTATCTATATTAAATATTATAGAAAATAAATCTGATTGCCAAAATGTATTAGAATTATTTGCTTCTTCTTTTATAACTCTTAAAAAATTACCAAATGATAGATAATTATCATTAATATTTAACCTAATAAAATTCTTTTTCACTGGATAAACCTCCTATAATTTATTATAATAGAAAAAAAATAAAACAGCAATAAATTATCGTGAATTTAACGTGAAATGTTTTTAAAAACGTGAAAAGTGCTAAGTTGTTAATTTAAACTTCGAAAGATAAAATATTTATGAATTGGAGATCAATATGAATAAAAGTGAATTTATAAGAAAATATAAACTAAAAGAATTGTCTGAAAATGATGGCATATTAATAGAGCTTGTATATTCTACTAATGAAAACTTTGCTAAAACCATCCTATATGACACTAATATTTGTTTATTAAGAAAAAAGACTGCAAAAAAGTTACTTAAAGCAAATAAAAAGTTAAAAAAATTAGGATATAAAATAAAAATATGGGATGCTTTTAGACCTATAAAATATCAAGAAATAATGTATAAAAAATACCCGGATGAAACGTTTGTAACTAACCCTAAGAATGGTAATAGCTATCATTGTATGGCATCTGCAGTAGATATTACATTATGCACATTAGACAATAAGGAACTAGAAATGCCAACAGAATTTGATCATTTTGGTAAAGAAAGTTATGCAGATTATGAATTTTTAAGTGAAACTGCAAAGAAAAACCGCTCAATATTACAAAATATAATGACAAAATGTGGTTTTAAAATATATGAATATGAGTGGTGGCATTTTAACGATAAAGATGAATATGATACAATATATGATTTTATTGATAAGGAGTGATACATATAAAAACTGTAATAAATGGATTAAATATAGAATACATGGTTAAAGGAGAAGGAGAAAATATTTTAATACTTGCAGGCTGGGGAACAGATTACAGAGTTTATAAAAATTTAGCAGAATCAATTTCAAGTTATGCAAAAGTTTTTTATTTTGATATGCCTGGATTTGGAAAATCTGATGAACCAAAAGAACCATGGAATGTAGATAACTATATAAGTTTAGTTAAAGAATTTATTTGTCAAATGAATATAAAAGAACTATCTATTATTGGTCACTCTAATGGTGGAAGAATATGCATAAAAATGCTAGCAGACAATAATCTAGAATTTAAAGTAAAAAAATTAATTTTAATAGGTAGTGCTGGAATTGTAAACAAGAAAACTTTAAAAAAGAGATTAAAAATTGCAACAGTAAAAATAGGAAAAAAATTTCTAAGTTTACCAATTATCAAGAATATATTCCCAAATGCTGTAGAAAAGCTAAAAAATAAAATGGGTTCTGTAGATTATCGAAATGCAAGCCCTGTAATGAGGAATACTCTTGTAAAATTAGTAAATGAAAATTTAATTGATAGATTACCGGAAATCAAAGTTCCAACATTATTACTTTGGGGAGAAAATGATGCAGAAACTCCTTTTGCAAACGCCAAGATAATGGAGAAAATGATTCCTAATGCTGGATTAGTAAGTTTTGAAGGTTGTTCTCATTATGTATTTTTAGAAAGACCTATGCCAATAAACAAAATAATTAATAATTTTATTACAGGAGGTAAAAATTAATGAGAACAATATTAATAATTGAACTTATAATTAATTATATATTTTTAATCATCTTTAATATGCATATGTTGCAATTAAATTCTTATTTTTTCTTAAAGCATTTTAAATGGATGAATAAAAATTTAAAGAAATTAAGTATGCAACTTTTCCTTTTAGTTGTTCCAGCAGTACTTATAGCGTTTGATAATTTATTTACTAATATAGTCGCAATTCTATTTTTGATTATTTCTATCATATATAATTTTCCTAAGAAAAAATCAAAAATTGCACTAAAATATACAAGTAGAATAAAAAGATTACTCTTCACCGAGATAATACTTTTAGTATTTATTTTATTAATAGGTGGTTTTAATAATTATTTATTAATTAAATTATTTGCTGTAAATATATTTGCTAATATGTTAATTGTACTTGGAAATTTAATTAATTATCCTATAGAAAAACTAAATAGAAAAAGATATGTAAATCAGTCAAAGCAAATTCTTAGCAAAATGCCTAATTTATTAGTAATTGGAGTTACAGGAAGCTATGGAAAAACAAGTATGAAAAACTTTTTGTATAGCTTATTATCTGAAAAATATGATGTATTAAAAACACCTAAAAATTTTAATACAACAATGGGCGTAGTAAAAACTATAAGAGAAGATTTAAAACCAACACATCAAATATTTATCTGTGAAATGGGTGCAACAAATATCGGTGATATAAAAGAAATCTGCGATATAGTTAATCCAAAATTAGGAGTTATAACATCAATTGGTCCACAGCATTTGGAAAGCTTTAAATCAATTGAAAATATTATAAAAACAAAATTCGAACTAGCTGATAGTGTAAAACAAAATGATGGAACAATATTTTTAAACTATGATAATGAATATATCAAAAATAAGCAAATTGATATGAAAAAAATAACTTATGGAATAGATGATAATAAACTAGATTACAACTCATATAATTTAAGATCTTCTAGTAAAGGTTTAAAATTTAATATGATTGATAAATCTACTAAAGAAGAAACCGAATTAAAAACAAAATTAATAGGTAGACACAATATAGAAAATCTTACAGGAGCTATTGCTGTAGCAAACTACTTAGGAATACCTATGAAAAAAATAATAATAAAATTAAGAGAAATAAAAAATGTAAAACATAGACTAGAATTATTAAATAATGGAAATTTAACAATAATTGATGATTCATATAATGCAAATCCTATAAGTTCAAAATCAGCAGTTGATACATTAGGTGAATTTGAAGGAACAAAAGTAATTGTAACACCAGGTCTTATTGAACTTGGTAAAGATGAAAACAAATATAATTTTGAATTAGGAAAATATATGACTAATGTTTGTGATTATATTTTTCTAGTAGGCACAAATCATTATAAACCTATATTAGAAGGAATTGAAGATGCGGGTTATGATAAAGAAAAAGTATTTATAGTTGCATCCCCTGAAGAAGCAGTTCAAAAAGTTATTAGTTTTAAAATTAATGGGCCAGTTACCATTTTATTAGAAAATGATTTGCCAGATAATTATAATTTATAAAGTGAGGTTGATAGTTATGAAATTAAAATTAGGAGTGTTTTTTGGTGGAAAAAGTGTAGAGCATGAAGTTTCTATTATAACAGCTCTTCAAGCAATAGAAAATATTAATACAGAAAAATATGATATTGTACCAATATATATTACAAAAGATAATAGATTATATTGTGGAAATTTTGTAGGAGATATTAAACAATACACAAATATTGATAATTTGTTAAAAACTAGTACTCAAGTAACATTAGCTCAACAAGATAATAAAGTAGTTTTATTAAAAACAAATAAGAAATTTTATGAAAGTCTAGTATATGATTATATAGATATAGCTTTCCCTATAGTACACGGAACAAATGTAGAAGATGGAACTTTACAAGGATATTTAAAAATGTTTAACTTACCATATGTTGGATGTGATGTTACAGCATCTGCAGTGGGTATGGATAAATATGTATCTAAAACTATATTAAAGGAAAATGATATTCCAGTTTTGGATTGTAAATGTTTTTATAAAAATGAAGAAACTAAAGATATAATAAAAGAAGTAGAACAAAACATAGAATATCCTGTAATAGTTAAACCTATAAATTTAGGTTCTAGTATAGGAATCGTTGTAGCCAAAAACGAAGAAGAATTAGAAGAAGCAATAGAAGATGCTTTTACATATGCTAGAAAAATATTAATAGAAAAAGCTATTAAAAACTTAAAAGAAATAAATTGTTCTGTATTAGGAGACTACGAAGAAACTAAAGCTTCTGAATGTGAAGAATTAGATAAAACATCTGATATTTTATCTTATGAAGACAAATATATTTCTGGAGGTAAAAAAACAGGTGGTGGAAAACAATCTATGAATGCTGGAGTTCTAAATCTACCTGCAAATATTAGTAATGACCTTAAAGAACAAATTCAAACATTAGCACAAAAAACTTTTAAAGTACTAGGCTGTACAGGAGTTATACGTATAGACTTTTTAATTGATGAAGACACTAATAAAGTATATGTAAATGAAGTAAATACAATTCCTGGATGTTTATCATTCCATTTATGGAAGGCAGCAGGAACAGAATATACTGATTTACTAGATAAAATGATAGCACTAGCTCTAAAAAGAAATCGTGAAGAAAACAATATGGTATTTTCTTTTGATACAAACGTATTAGAAGGATATGCTAATGGTGAGCTAAGTGGTGGCAAGACTGGTAAAGGTATGAAATTATAAAGAACAAAAGCGACATGATTCCAATACTCTAACATTTTAGTTAACTAACATGTCGCGTCTTTGTTCGTGCGCCAATTTTACGCAAGTAAAATTGTGTGCAGTTGTTAGAGCGAAGCGACATTCTAGTATAGGAAAAACTCGATTTTTC
>CALVKI010000073.1 GCA_944332635.1 uncultured Bacilli bacterium | reverse complement strand
CTATATTTTCTTCTAAAGTCATTTCTCTAAATCTTATTTTAGGTAAAAACATAATATCATCTCCTATATTCATCATATCAAACCAATTCATATTCACTAGCGATTACCCTATCATCAAAACAAAATTCTATTACATATTTATTAGATTGCTTACAAGTTGTTATTCCTACTTTCTAAATTCTTCTTTTTCATAAAGATACTTTCATTATTTAATGACATTTTTTTATCAACTTATATTATAAACTAGTCAACCAATACCACTATACCTTGTATATGGAAACATATACTACTAAAACAACCTACCATATTTTTTTTGAGTTTTTATATAAAATTCTGTTGTTTTTTGCTATTTTTTTAACTTTTTTTAGTATCCTATGTATAGTTGATTTTTCCTTATTTTATAAGGTTTAACGCAAATTAAGTAAGCATACACTCTCAACATGATATGTTCTTGGAAACATGTTATATGGTCTAATGTACTCTATATCATATTTTTGTTGTAATAGATTTAGGTCTCTGGCAAGAGTTACTGGGTCGCACGATACGTATATTAAAGTTTTCGGTTTAATTTCTAATAATTTTTCCACTACTCTTTTATCTAGACCACTTCTTGGTGGATCAATGATCGCTGTATCATATTCTTTTGTTATTTCTTTTGTTAAATTTTCTACTTTTCCTAGTTTATAGGTACAATTTTTAGTATTATTTAACTTTTTATTATAATTTGCATCTTCTATTGCTTCTTTACATGATTCTATTCCTAATACTTTATTTACTATATCACTGATATATATTCCTATAGTGCCTGTTCCACAATATAAATCTAAAACATTTTCTGATTTAGACGTATTTATAATTTCTTTAATTTCATTATAAAGTTTTTCAGTAATTACACTATTTATTTGGAAAAATGACTTTTCTGAAACTTGATATTTTTTATTTCCAATATAAGATATAATCTTATGTTTGTTGGCGCTAGAATTCAATATCTCTTTTGTTTTATTTCCAATTCTTAGTACAATTCCGTTATCATTAACTTGTTTGATATTTTTTAACTCGTTATTTAGATTATTATTTAATAAATAACAGGATTCTATTTCTATGATATCGTGTGTTCCTTTTTTATATAATCCAATTTTTTTATTATTTTGGTGAAGGATTATTTTATTACGATAATTATACGGATTATCATAAATTATATTTTTAATTTTATTATTTGGTATTTTAGCAAATTTTTCTAGAATTTCTGTTATTTTTATCTCTTTATATTCGTTTTCTTTTTCAAATGATATATGATCTATATTGCAACCTCCACAGGTATTATAATATGGACAAATTGGTTTTATTCTATCTTTACTTTCTTTTATAATTTTTATTGTTGTTGCTAAAAAGTATTTTTTTGTTTCTTTTATAATTTTAATTTCTACTAATTCTTGGGGTAAAGCGTTTTCTACAAAACAAATTTTATTTTCTATTTTGGTAATTCCACGTCCATAGTGATCTAATTTTTCTATTTTTACTTGCAAAAGTATCACCTCATATACATTATATCATATTTTAAACTCATACTAATAATGGTGATATTATGTTTTTGGTTCAAAGAATAAAAAAAAGTATTTCTGTTTCTAAAGATTATAAGATAAGAGAATTAATTGTTGATAGAAAAAAAGTATATTTGGTTTTTAATGAAGTTTTATGTAGCACTACAATGATTAATGATTTTATTTTGGATGATTTAATTCATCTATCTAAGAGAGAACTTAAAAATGTAGAAAGTTTTTTGCCGGATGCTAATGTTATACCTATTCAAGAGGAAGATATTTTTAGCTTTGTAAATCAAGGTTTTGCTGTTTTAATTACCAATCGATTATATGCTATTGAAGTGAGAGAAAGGCTTGATCGTGGTGTTACAACTGTTCAGAGTGAATTATCTATTACTGGTCCTAAAGATAGTTTTACAGAAATGTTTAATACTAATTTGGGTCTTATTCGTAGAAGAATTAAAACAACTAATTTAGAATCGTTAGATTTAGAAATTGGTAGATATACGAAGACTAAAGTTACTATTCTATCAGTAAAGGGAATTGTTAAACAATCTTTGGTGAAAAAAGTTTATAAACAATTAGAAAAGATATCTATTGATGGAATTATTGATTCTAGTTATTTAAAATCTTATTTAGAAGGTGATCATACATTATTTCCTACGGTAATGATGAGCGAAAGACCAGATAGAGCATCTATGGCGTTATTGGAAGGTAAAATTGTTATACTTACTGATTTAAGTCCTTATGCTTTGATTCTTCCTAGTTTCTTTTTAGATTATTTTCATACAGTGGATGATTATTATCAGAAGAATAGTAATACTACTTTTATTCGGATTATTCGCGTTATAGCATTTTTTGTTGCTATATTTTTACCAGCTATCTATATTGCTGTTACTACTAGAAATTATGATTTAGTTCCCTACCGACTTTTGCTCATTTTAAAGGCTGGGAGAACTTTTGTGCCATTTGCTGCCTATATTGAAGCTTTATTTATGATTATCGCATTTGAAATATTAAAAGAGTCTGATATTCGTATGTCTGCAACGACTGGTAGTGCTGTTTCAATTCTAGGAGGACTTATTTTAGGAGATGCTGCGGTTAGTGCTGGAATTGTTTCTCCTATTATGATTATTATTATAGCAATTTCTTCTATTGCAGCACTGATTTTTCCATCCAATGAGTTAGTTAACGCTATTCGTTTTTATAAAATTAGTATTTTACTTCTTTCTGCTTTTTTTGGTATATATGGGGTATTGGTAGGAGCTATTTTCTTATTCTATAAACTATTCTCCATGAAAAGTTTTGATTTTTCTTATCTTTCTCCTATTATCCCTTTTGACAAGTATGAATGGAAGGATTCCATTTTAAGGAAAGAACAGAAAACTAAATATCGTAATTCTTATATAACAGATAATGTAGTTAGGGGGAAAAATTTATGAAAGTACTTAAACATTTAATAATAATATTTGTCTTATTACTTCCGATGATTATTTTTGGGGTGCCTCCATATGTTGAATTAAATGATTTGGCAATTATTCGAGGAGTAGGAGTTTCTTGTGGTAAAGAAGTTAATTTATATTTTCAAGAAATTATACCAACCAAGGCAGATAATGGAATTACTTATCAATATGAATATTATCAAGGGAGTGGTAAAAATATTAACGACGCTTTGAAGAAAATTGAATTGAAAACAAAAAAAGAACTTTACTTATCAAAAGTAAAGTTCTTAGTGACAAATTGTACAAAAACCAATAAAATCAATAAAAATCTTAAACTGGATGATATTAAAGTTTACCATATTCAAGAAGATGTTATTGATTATTTAAAAAAAATTAAACAGTAGATTCATTGCATTCAAAGTAACGGTTTGTAAAATATATTTTTTGGTTAATTAATTTATCGTTAAAATAATTTTCTTTTAAATCTTGATTAGAAGTATTTTGATTAATGGTATTTTGGTTAATGGTGATGATAGTTTTGTTATTTGCTTGCTCTATTATAATTCCTGGTATACTTTGTAAATATGATAATTCTAGTGATGGAAGAAAGTCGTTTTCTTGAATGCCAATAACTGAATACTGTGATTCTGACATAGGAGAAAAAGTTATTTTTGTTTGATTTATTTTTGAATTAATATATCTAACTTCTACTGTTGTTGTGGTCTGCTCCTCGGCATAATTTCTTGTGCATGTTAATAATGTGATTCTGTTATTATTTTTAGCTTTTACCTCTTCTGTTTTCGGAAATAGCACACGAAATAAAGGTGGTAATATAATTAATAATGCCAATATAAATATAATAATAAATGCTCTAATTGGATGAAATTCTTTTTGCATTTTCCTCACCTATTTCTTTTATATATTTATAATTATTCCATATAATAAAGGTTATTAGTGTTGGTATGATTGGAAGGATAATCCACAATAAAATTGATATTTTACTTTCTTTTAATACGTTATATTTTTTTAATGGGATCAGTTCAAGTATAGACCATATTAATGTATAAATAGAATAAATAGTAAAAACTATTCCTATTGTTTTTAGAAAAATCATATTTTTCTTTTTTAGATTCATTTGCTTCTTTTTTATAATAATTAATAATACTATGATGGTGGTTATTAAAGTTATTGGTAGTATTACATATAAAAATAAAATTGGTAAGACAGAATTATTTATTCTTATCATTTTAATTACTCCTTATTATAGATATACCATATTTTTTTTCTATTATCAATTAGCGAATTATAATTTGTAAAAATTTTGCTAATGCTAAAGCTTGTTCTTCATTTACAATTAATTCTTTCATACTTGGAATATCTATCTTTATGTGGTTAATATTGCATGATGTTAAATCAATACCTTGTAAATTTGTTTCAAAAACGTCTACTGAATCTAAATTACAATTTATTAATTGTAATTTTTTTTGTTTTATTTTGTATAGCGATGCTTCTTTTAAATTACAATCTGTGAAAGTTACTTCTTCCAACTCAGCTAATGCGAAAGTGGCATATC
>CALVKI010000072.1 GCA_944332635.1 uncultured Bacilli bacterium | reverse complement strand
TATTAGCAAGCAATGGAAATGTATAGCACCCGAGGATTTGCTATAATTTCCTATAATGGGATAAATCCCAATCCCTTTATGCTATTTATAAATATGTATTTATGATAATTAAATTAATATTACTGATATAGAGAGATTTACAAAATTATGATATAATTACTAAGTAGTTGTTATTCTTATAAGACTGGAGGTAAATATGAAAACAAAAAATAAGCTGGAACTTACATGGATTGGAAAAGATGATAAAAAGAGGATAGAACCTCGAATTTTAAAATATATTGAAGAAAAATCATATGGCGATAAAAATACTGGAAATATGTTAATTCATGGAGATAATTTATTAGCTTTAAAATCATTGGAAGCAAATTATTCTGGAAAAATTAAATGTATATATATCGATCCTCCATATAATACAGGTTCAGCATTTGATTTATATAACGATAATTTAGAACATTCGATATGGCTTTCATTAATGAAAGAAAGATTAATTTTACTATATAAGTTATTAAAAGAAGATGGTATAATTTTTATTCAAATTGATGATAATGAATACGCTTATTTAAAAGTACTATGTGATGAATTATATGGAAGAAATAATTATTTAAATACTGTTTCCGTTAAAATGAAAAATATTGCTGGAGCTTCAGGTGGCGGTGAAGACAAAAGACTTAAGAAAAATGTTGAGTACATATTAATTTATACTAAAAACTATAATACATTTAAATGGTTAAAAAATGCCTATTCATATACAGAAATATATGAATTAGTACAAAAATATAAGGAAGAAGGAATAAGTTGGAAATATACTTCGGTATTATATGATAAAGGCGAAGAAAAATATTTATGTTCAACTGTAGATGGAGATGGCAATGAAATAAAAATTTATAATAGAGAAAATTATAAGTTTATGTCCATTAATCAAGTTGCAAAATTAGAAAATATTACAGTAAAAGAAGTATATTATAAATATATGGATGTAATACATACAACGGCTATGCCACAAAGTTCTATTCGCCCAAGAGTTATAAAAGAACTAGAAAATATAAATCATTCAGATTTGATAAGTATAAAATATGTTCCAAAAACAGGTAAAAATAAGGGCATTGAATATGAACAATACTATAAAGGAGATAAATTTAGATTATTAACTTGGCTAAAAGATGTGACAGAATTTAAAGATGGTCAATGGTATAAAAAAGACTTACAAGGTACTTTATGGGATGGCATTAATTTAAATAATTTAACAAAAGAAGGAAATGTTGCTTTTCCAAATGGAAAGAAACCTGAGGAATTAATTCGTAGAATTATTGAAATGTCTACTGAAAAAGGTGATTATGTTTTAGATTCTTTTTTAGGAAGCGGAACAACTGTAGCTGTTGCACATAAAATGAAAAGAAAGTGGATTGGTATAGAAATGGGAAATCAAGTATATTCTCATTGCAAGCCTAGAATAGACTCAATTATAGATGGATTAGATAAAAATGGAATCACAAATGATGTTAATTGGAATAGAGGTGGAGGATATGATTTTTATGAGTTGGCTCCTTCACTATTAAATAAGGATAAATACAATAATTGGGTTATTTCTGATGAGTATGATGCTGATATGTTAGCAGAGGCAATGTGCTTACATCATGGATTTAAATACATAAAAGACCAGGATTCATTTTATAAACAGGGATATTCTACAGAAAAAGATTTTATTTACACGACAACAAATTATGTGACTATTCAATATTTAGATATGTTACATGAATGTATGAGCGATGATGAATCATTACTTATTTGTTGTAAATCTTTTGATGAAGAATGTATAATGAAATACAATAATATTACCGTTGAAAAAATACCTCAAGCTATATTGAAAAAATATGAGTTTGGAGATGTTGATTATACATTAAATATAGAAGATGAGATCATTGATGAGGAGGATGAAAATGAATAATCCAAGTATAGATTATTTAAATAATCGTCTAAGTTTAAGAACTCCTCAATTAGAAGCACTTAAAGTTTTAGATGATATAAGTGATTTTGTATTAGATGATAATATAAATAATGACGAAGTCTTGAGAAAAGTAAAAATGAAATATCCATCTGTCAAAGATTTTGATAGAGATTTTCCATCTTTATGTTTTGCATTAGCTACTGGTGTAGGTAAGACTAGATTAATGGGTGCTTTTATAGCATATTTGTATATTGTTAAAGGAATTAAAAACTTTATGGTCATTGCACCTAATATAACCATATATAACAAATTAAGATCTGACTTTTCTAACGAAAGTAGTGAGAAGTATGTTTTTAAAGGTTTAAAAGAATTTGTTCAAGAAAATGTAAATATAGTAGATGGTGAGAACTATAAAGAACAAGGCAAAAGTCAAATATGGAATGCAGAAATAACCATAAATATTTTTAATATAGATAAAATTAATAAAGATGTTCAATCAATAAAAGATTTATCCGAATATTTGGGGCAATCATATTATGACTTTTTAATTGAACAAAAAGATTTGGTTATTTTAATGGATGAATCTCATCATTATAGAGCTGATAAGGGAATGCAAGTAATAAACGAATTAAAACCTAAATTAGGACTCGAATTAACTGCTACTCCTCAAATTGAAAGACATGGAAAAACTATAAAATTTAATAATATAATTTATGATTATCCTTTATCAAGAGCAATGATTGATGGCTATGTAAAAGAGCCTTCTGTTGCCACTAAGAAAAATTTTAATCCAGATAATTTTTCTGACGAAGAAATAGATATTATTAAATTAAATGATGGATTAGCAATTCACGAAAATACCAAAGTGGCTCTTACGGAATATGCCCTTGAAAATGAAGTAAAATTAGTTAACCCTTTTACAATGGTAGTATGTAAAAATATTGATCATGCTAATAAAATAATCAATTATATTAAATCTGATAAATTTTATAATGGTAAATATAAAGATAAAGTAATGATGATTACATCAAAAGATGGAAAAGCGGAAAAAGACGAGAATATACAGAAATTATTATTTTTAGAAAATCCATTAAATACAATAGAAATCGTTGTTCATGTTAATATGTTAAAAGAAGGATGGGATGTTAATAATTTGTATACAATAATTCCATTAAGGACTTCTGCTTCTCAAACATTAACTGAACAGACAATGGGGCGAGGCTTAAGATTGCCTTACGGAAAAAGGACAGGAAATGAAACAATTGATAGATTAACTATTGTTTCGCACGATAAATATCAAGCTATTATAGAAGAAGCAAACAAAGAAACATCAATTTTAAAAGCATCAAATATAACATTTATAGATGATATGGACTTATCTCAAAAAGAAACTATTGTTGCTCAACAAACGTGGATACAAGAATTAGATTTGCAAATTGAAAAAGAAGATAATACTGAAAAAAAGCAAAAACTTGAACTTGTAAAAGCAACTAATAAAGTAGTTTCAAACTTAAATATAGATAAAGTCGATTTAAAAAATGAAAATATCAAAAACAAAATAATTGAAGAATTTAGTAAAAATGATATAAATGGCAAAAATAATGCTGAAAAAATTTATGATAAATTTGTAGATCAATATCATGATGAAATAATTTCAACAGCATTAAGAAATAGAATCAATATTCCATACGTATCAATAAATAAAAGTACAATAAATGAACAAATTTACAAAGACTTTAAATTAGACGTATCTAAGTTAGAATTTAAACCATTAGATAATGATATTATGATACATCATTTAGGTGATGGAAAAAGTATTGAGATTAAAGTTGCAGATGGAAATATGACTGAATTTGATAATGCAAAAGAAATTTTAATTGATAAATTATTCACTTTGCCAAGGTTAGATTATGATAAGTGCGCAGATATTCTTAATTCAAAAGTTGATGAATACATTGATTATCTAGAAAGAAGTTATAGTGAATCAGAAGTAATTAATATATTATACAATTATAGTAATTATATTGCCAAAGAAATTGGAAAGCAGATAATGTCTAATGTAGAGATAACAAATAATATAATTGAAGAAAATATTGTTGTCGAAAATCCTAAAATATATAACCCTGTTTTTACTAAAAAAACGAATGAAAAAATATTAGATTATAAAGAAACCATTGAAAAAACAAAAATTAAAAGTTATATATTTAATGGATTTGAAAAGGCTTGTCATAATATGTATAAGTTTGATTCTAATACAGAGAAGGATTTTGCATTTATTTTAGAGCATTCTAATTGTATTTTAAAATGGTTAAGACCAGATTCTAAACAATTTAATATTTATTGGAATAGAGTAAATAAATATGAGCCAGATTTTATTGTTGAAACAAAGGATAAAATCTTCATGATTGAAATAAAAGCAGAAAATCAAGTAGACAATTATGAAGTGCAGGAAAAGAAAAAGGCAGGAATGGATTACTGCTCAGTGATAAATAAATATAGAAAAAATCATTCCAACATTAAGGAATGGAAATATTTATTAATAGAAGACTCAAATGTAAAAACAAATTATGATTTTGACAGATATATTTAATTTAAATAATGAAAAATAAAAACGCTGAAATTCAGCGTTAGTTTGTAAGATTACAGATTTATTTATTACTCAATGTTGTCTTTTTTGCTTCTATTTGGTTTAGATACTGGGGTTTTACCACTACCATCATGTTTGATATAATATCGATCACTATAAACAGACTTTCCACTTTCAATTCTATTGATGAATTGATTTAGGGTCATCTTTTCATGATTCCCAGTATTTTGAAATACTATATTTTTTCCAGTATTTGTCTCTTTTATGACTTTTACTTTTGGCATCATGTATCACTCCTTTCTTTTTTAGTGACTTTACAGTCCCCAAGAAAGAAAATACTCCATGATTATGAAAATATGGTATAATCTTAATGAGGACTAGGATCCTTTGTGTAATCTTACACATGAGAGAGAAGCTTTGCAGAGCTTCTTTTTTTATTCCCTCATACACATTATATCATATAAAAAACAAAATTCAATAAAATAAATGTATTTTTTTGCAGAAAAAGTGCAAAAAACAAAAATAAATTACATAAAAGTGTTGCTATTATGACAAAATAAGCATATACTATTATTAGAAGAGGAGGGAAAGCCTATGATTTTGGAGTTTAGTATTGCAAATTTTTTATCGTTTAAAGATAAAGTTACTTTTAGTATGTTTGCAAATTCTACAAGTGGATTAGATGAAAACTATATCATATCTAATGGACGAAAGGTCTTAAAAACGGCGGCAATATATGGCGCAAACGCATCTGGAAAAACCAATTTATTTAGAATACTTACTTTGGTCATATCTATGTTACGAAGTTCAAATAATGCAAATATCAATGCAAAACTGCCAATCGTCCCATTTGAATTTGATGAAGAAACAATTAATAAATCAAGTGAATTTGAAATTAAATTTATTGTTGATAATGTACGATATGTTTATGGTTTTATAGCAGATAAAAATAAAATACATGAAGAGTATTTATATTATTATCCAAATGGAAGAGAAACGAAAATTTTTGATAGGATAAATACGAATCAATATTCTTTTCCACAAAAAGATGAAAGAATATTAAATGATATAGCAAGTAAAAATGCACATAATAAGTTTTTTATAGCTACTGCAACAAATTGGAATTATGAAAAAACAAAAATCCCATATAAATTTTTGAGTTCGGACATTAATACGTTTAATAACCTAAGTGGCCTTAGAGATTTAGCATTAAGAGAATATCTAAAAAATAATAAAGAGTTAAAAGATTTTACATTAGATTTCTTAAAAAAGGCGGATTTTAATATAGAAGATTATAAAGTATTAGAAACAGATGTCCCAGATGATGTGTTAGCAGCAATACCTGACTTTATTAAAGTTGGCATGAATCTAAAGGAAAAACCAAAAGTGTTTACTGCTTTATTTAAACATAAAAATTCAGATGTTGAATTATCATATGAAGAAGAATCAATGGGAACTCAAATTATTTTTTGCTTTATTCCATTTATTATGGATGCATTAAATAATAAAAGAGTTGTAGTAGTTGATGAACTAGATAAAAGTCTACATCCATATTTGGTTGAAATGATTGTTCAAATGTTTAATGACCCTGATATAAATAAAAATGGAGCACAATTAATTTTCAATACTCACGATACTAATTTGTTAAAGTTAAATATTTTAAGAAGAGATCAAATATGGTTTACAGAAAAAGACGATAACAATGGAATAAGTGATTTATATCCTTTGAGTGATTTTTCTGTAAGAAAAACGGAGAATGTTGAAAGAGGATATATGCTTGGTAGATACGGAGCAGTTCCTTTTATTAAAAACGATTTTAATTTATGGGAAGAAGAATAGAACAAAGTAGAAGAATTAGTAGCGATAGAGTAAGAAAAATTAGAAAACAAAAAAGTAAAATATTAATAGCTGCCGAAGGAAAAAACAAAACTGAGAAAACCTATTTTAGCAATTTTGAAGATGGTACAAAATCATATAATATTTCATATGCTAAAGGAAATAATACAGATCCATTAAACTTAGTTCAAATGCTAATTAAACAAATAGAGAATATGGGATTAGATTTACAAGATGATGATATGGCGTATTGCATATTTGATACAGATACTAATCCTGATAAAAATAAAATAATTAATGAAGCAATTCAATTAGCAAAGAAAAATAATATAAAAATTATTACATCTTCGCCATGCGTTGAACTTTGGTTCTTATTACATTATGATTATACAACATCAAATATGAGTAATGAAGAAGTAATAAAAAGATTAAAAAAATTTTATCCCAAATATGAAAAAAACGTTAATATATATCCTGATATCATCAAAAATTTAGATAAAGCCATAGAACGTGCAAAAAAACTAGAAAAATATCAATTAGATAATAATCGGAGAATAGGAACAGTTGAAGCAAATCCCAATACTGAATTTTATAAAATCGTTGAATATTTAATAAAAAAAGGCTAGGAAAAAATCCTGGCTTTTACTTTTTAGATATTATCTTATATTAACAAACTTATTTATAAATACTCTATGAATGAATAATTATGCGCGTAAATATTTAAAATTTATATTGCTATATTTATTTAAATCCAGAAAGCTCACAATTCCTTTTTTACGTATTAATAGTAAAAAAGTATTTTTATAATTAGTTTTAAATTTTAGGCGCCCAAAAGTTCTCACAAAAAATTAGGTACCCAGTTAGGTACCCAAAATATTAAAAATAGTCATTATATAGTTAAAAGTGAATATAAATAAAAGCCTTATTTTATAAGGATTTATATAATATTTATAAACTTGCACAACTAATTTTATTTGTCCCCCTGAAGGAGCCACGAGGCTCCACTTTTTTTGTTTAATTACAGGGAGTTCTTCATGTTTTGGTATTATGCTACCCATCATTCTACCCATCAAATTGATGGTTTGTTATAGTTTATATATATAGGTTTAATCAGAAGACTTTTCTTTAAAGTCTTTTTCTAATGAATCAAAAAATTTAGGAACACTAGCATAATCTTTTTTGACTAAATGAGTATATGTTTCTAATGTTTCAGTTGTTTCTGAGTGGCCTAGATAATTAGATACAACTGTAATCGGTGCAGCAGCTGATATTAAAGCACTAGCACAAGAATATCTAAAATTGTGTATTCTAATATGTCTAAGTCCAGCTTTTTTACAATAATTATTATTTCTACTGTAAATTTGAGTCTGTAAATAATTTTGTGTAAATAGAATCTCTCCATGATAAAATAAAAGAAATGAAGAGATTTTATTACGCAAGAAAAAAACAGTAAAGGAAAACAATTATTAAAAATATTCCAAGAAAATTATGAAATAGAAACTGCTCAAGATATATCTTCAGCTTTAAAAGATGCACTTCAAGAAATGATGAATGCTGAATTTGATTCATCTATGGGATTTTCTAAACATGATAAAACATCAGAAAAAAATAATTATAGGAATGACTCTACTAAAAAGAAATTAAAAAGCGAATTTGGCCAAATTGATTTTGAAACACCTAGAGATAGAAATGGTAAATTTGAACTTAAAAATAAAAGAGATGTATCAGGAATAGAAGATAAAATAATATCTTTATATGGTAGAGGTTTAACTACCA
>CALVKI010000071.1 GCA_944332635.1 uncultured Bacilli bacterium | reverse complement strand
AAAGAAACAGTTCTTTGGGGCACTCTTATTTTCTTACTTTGCTTTATTGTTTGTATCCTATTGTATTTAGGAGGTATTATATGAAAAAGTTTAAGTATTTACTCCTAATTGTTATTTTATTTGGTTGTTGTATTACATCAGTTTCTGCTAGCACAAATACTTTTACTAGGACAGAAGATAATTTACTAGTTTCACCGGATATTACAGTAACTAGTCGGAAGTTGGATAATATCTTGGGTACTCCAGCAGTTGATGCTAGTGAAAAAGTTTATGATTTTGCGGAGCTATTAACCCCTTCTGAAGAAGAGCAAATTTATAATCATATAAAAAAGTTTATTAATAAAACTGATTTAGATTTAGCTGTTGTTACAATTAATGATAATAATAAGTTTAGTGCAATGGAATATGCTGATGATTTTTATGATTATAATGATTTTGGTACAGATTTAGAATATAGTGGAGTTTTGTTTCTTGTAGATATGGATACAAGGGAGATTTACATGTCAACTACTGGTAAAGCAATTTCAATGTATAGTGATTATCGTATTGATATGATGTTAGATGCGATTTATCAGGATTTTAGTAATGAAAATTATTTCAATGGTATTACAAAATTTGTGACAATCCTTGAAAATTATGATACAATAGGGTTACCTAGTAATAAAGATAGTAAGTATGCAATTGGAATAAATGGAGAAGTTTATAGAAAATTTCCTTGGTTTATTGTTTTTGGATTTCCTATTGTAATTACTGCTATTGTTATAGGAGTTATGATTTATAAAAATAAAATAGTTAGAGTGGCCACTTCATCTAGGGAATATCTGGATAAAGATTCTCTAAAAATAAAAATTGTGAGTGATCGATTAATTTCTACTAATACTGTTGCTATTCCTATTTCTACTAGTAGTAGTGGCAGTGGTGGTAGTTCTCATCATTCAGGAAGTAGTGGTAGAAGTCATGGCGGTGGAGGACATCGTTTTTAATAGTGAAAGAGAGGTATTTTTATGGGTTTAATTAGGGCAGCTGTTGCTGCAATGGGAAGTACTTTGCATGATCAATGGAAAGAGTATATTCGATGTGATGATTTAGGACAAGATATTTTAATGAAGAAAGTGTCTACTCCTAATGGTGTCATCTCTAAAAATAGTGCTATTCAGGTTGCTCCAGGGCAAATTGCAGTAATATTTCAAAATGGTCAAATTTTAGATGCAACAGCTGAAGAAGGTATTTTTACTTTTGATCAATCTACATCTCCATCTTTTTTTGCTGGTCAGTTTGGAGCAGTATTTAAAGAAATGTGGGGAAGATTTACTTATAATGGTGGGACTTTCAAAGAACAGGCAGTGTTTTATATTAATGCTAAAGAAATTATGGATAATAAGTTTGGAACTCCAGCCCCTATTCCATTTCAAGATTGGTCACATCCAATTCCAAATCAGATGACTGGATCTATTTCTCCTCTTCGTGTAGAAGTAAAATGTTTTGGTAAATATACATTTAAAATTAGTGATCCAGCAATATTTATGTCACGTATAGCTGGTACTGCAGAAGTGTATCGTAAAGATGAGTTATGTGAGCAAATGCGTTCAGAAGTTATTGGTGCATTTCAAAATGTCTTAAATGAGTTAGGAAATTCCGAACATAAAACACCAGTGTTAGAATTGCCTAGTAGCACTGATGAAATTAAGATGGTCATGGATCAAAAAGTGTTTGATCAACCAATTCGTAATCGTGGTCTTAGTATTGTGGGATTTGTTGTTGAATCTGTTACTTTGGATGATGAATCTAATCAAAAAATCGATAATTATGAATTATCGTCTAATCAATTTATGCAACAAGGAACACTTACAGGGGCTTATGCTAATGCAGTACAAGATGCTGCTAAAAATGAAGCTGGTGCTATGAATGGCTTTTTAGGTGTTGGTATGATGAACATGGCTACTGGTGGTATGATGGGTGGCGTAGTCGCTAATGCTGGTAATACTCAGGTTAATCATGGGAATACACAAGTTTATGATCCATATGCTAATCAAGCAGCACAGTTAAATCAAGCTAGAGGTGTAGATACTTCTCAAAATTCGGTTTCTCAACAACAGGAAAGGGCAGTGAAAGGTGTTAGTTTTTGTCCTAATTGTGGTATTCCTACTAATGGTGCAAATTTCTGTTCTAATTGTGGTGCTAAATTAAAATAAAAGAAGACTAATTGGTTTAGTAACTTCTTTTTTTTGCTTTTTAGATGTAGTTTGAGGTATAAATTTGATTATGCTAGTCTAATAAAATTTTGTTAGTTTTTAATTAATTTGTTGATACAATAATATGAATTCTTGTAATACTTTTAAATAATATTTAGTTGTAATTATTATGTCCTTATTTATTTGGAATTTAGCTGTATTTTCTTTTGAAAAAAATTTATCAATAAATAGTGTAATAGTGTATGAGATGTTTAAATGTTTATTTAATAAACATTACCATTCATTATTTTGTATAATAAAATACATTTTTGTACAAATTATAAATAAGTGTAGGGGATGATAATTTGACAAAAAAACATTCTTCTGGTAAAATATATAACTGTCACATAAACAGAGAGGTGTTTTACATGTTTTATGATGAAAAACAAGCTTTACGAGCTTGTGAAGAGGAACCATCCCTGATTTTTGAATTAATTAAGGAAGGCTACTATCATTTAGTAGATGAGTTAATTTCTAAAAATAAGGTAGATATTAATGTGGTAGATATTGCGGGTAATGATGTTGTTGTTCGATTACTTAAAGCAAAACAATATGATTTGGTTTTAAAGTTTATTCGAAAACGTAGTTGGAATTTAAATCATCAAAATTTGGATGGAAATACAATTGGTCATTTACTCGTAAAGGATACTTCAGTTTCTGCTTTAAGGATTTTAGAACATCTTACTAAGAGTAAAAGATATTTATTAAATTTAAAAAATAAAAATGGGGAGACTGTTTTAGATCGAGCTATTCATAATCAGAGTGCTTTTCAAGCTTTAAAGATATTAGAAGAAAAAAGATTTAATAATATTGATGTGTTGTCGTTTAAACAATTATGTCAATTATGTATTAAAAATAATTATTATGGTAAGTATTCTAAATTAACTAATTTAGAAAATATTGTTGATAGTTTAGAGAAAAAAGACGGTTTAGTTCCTAGTATGAGTGAATTATTAGATAAAATTGTAGATAATTTAGAAGTAATTAAACTTGACCTAGAAAAAGGGAAATTTTCTTTGCTAGATCAAATGATTAATACTTCTTTAAAAGAAAGTGTCATGTAAGAGGAATTTTTCCTCTTTTTTGTTTTTTACTTTTGTGTTATAATTTTTTGTGATTTGTGAGGTGGTATTATGCATTTACCTGATTTTAAGGAAGCTAGGACACGAGATGTTCGTCCTTATAAAAGAATAGAATTTAAAGAGGATAGTAAAGTAAAGAATAAATATCAAGGTAGAACTTTTTATTTAAAAACTTATGGATGTCAAATGAATGAACATGATAGTGAAAATATTGAAGCATTACTTACCTTTTTAGGATTTTCTAAAGTTAATGATTATAATGATGCAGATTTGGTTCTTTTAAATACTTGTTCTATTCGTGAAAATGCACATAATAAAGCGTTTGGAATGCTTGGAAGACTTAAACATTTAAAGCAAGAAAAAAAAGATTTAATTGTAGGGTTATGTGGTTGTATGGCACAAGAAGCAAGTGTAGTTGATTCAATTCTTAGAGATTATAAATGGGTCAATTTTGTTTTTGGTACTCATAATATGTATCAATTACCAGAAATAATTGATAAAGCCATTGAAGAAAATAAGCAACAGATTGAAGTGTTTTCTCGTGAAGGTGATTTAATAGAGGGGTTACCTGTACTTCGTGTAAATGATTATAAGGCATATGTTAATATTATTTATGGTTGCAATAAATTTTGTACATATTGTATAGTTCCTTATACTAGAGGTCGAGAGAGAAGTAGGTTAAAAGAGGATGTTTTAGCAGAAGTACAAAAATTAGTAGATGATGGGTATAAAGAAGTTACTTTGCTTGGTCAAAATGTAAATGCTTATGGTAAAGATTTATATGATGATTATACGATGGCTAATTTATTAGAAGATGTTGCGGAAACGGGGATTCCTAGAATTCGTTTTACTACTTCTCACCCTTGGGATTTTACAGACGAGATGATTGAGGTTATTGCTAAATATTCTAATATTATGCCTAGTGTTCATTTGCCGGTACAGAGTGGTTCTAGTCGGATTTTAAAACTTATGGGTAGAAGATATACAAAGGAAAGTTATTTAGAATTATTTCATAAAATAAAAGATAAAGTTCCTGGTGTTACTATTTCTACAGATATTATTGTTGGATTCCCAGGAGAGACAGAAGAAGATTTTTTAGAGACATTAGATTTGGTTCGTGAATGTCAATATGATAATGCTTTTACTTTCGTTTTCTCTAAGAGAGAAGGAACTCCTGCATGTAAGCTAGCAGATCCTGTTTCGTTAAAAGAGAAAGAGATGCGTCTTCAAAGATTAAATGGTGTTGTTAATCATTATTTCTTAGAAAATAATAAAAAACTTGTCGGAAAAGATGTAAAAGTTTTAGTAGAAGGTATTTCTGATAAAAAACATATGTATTATGGGTATAGTGATACTAATAAACTAGTTAATTTTTCTAGTGAACAAGAACTTACTCCAGGAGACTTAGTTATGGTTAAAATAACAGATGCTAAAACTTGGAGTTTGGATGGTGAAGTTGTTGGATAAAAAACTTGAAGAAGTTATTGCTGTTATTATGAATAGTAATGATTATAAAGAATGTGTTAAATTGAAAGAAAAAATGCAGAAAAATGAAGAACTAATGAGTTTAATTAATACTTTAAAAGAAAAACAGAAAGAATATATAAAAAAAGATTATTCTAATAAAGAAGAACTAGAAGAGCTAAAAAATAAATTATATGATATTCCTCTTTATTCTGTTTATATGGAACATTTGAAAAAGGTAAATGAAATGATTTCCTATGTTCAAGATGATTTGAATGATTATTTTTATTATTTATGTAATTAAAAAGACTATGAATTTTTGAATTGAACCCCAAAAATTGAACAGTCTATAAATAGTTTCTAATTAGAGGATTGTAACCTGTAATTTACTGGTGACAGTCTTTTTAATTTTTCTTTAATTCTATTATAATTATAATGTTTAATATAATCATCTATTGCAGCAATTAGTTCATCCAATGTTTTAAGTATTCAAAAAAAGGTTTCCATCCTACCATTAGCCATACTATTTCCTTTCCTAGACATGTTTTGAACAATACCATAATTGTTGGTATGATTGATGTTGATATTGCCATTCTTGATCAGAATGAAAGATTAATCCTTCTAAATCTTTCTGCTTTAAATTATCTATTAATAATTTGTTCTTTTTCATAACTGTTAAATCTTTTGTTTTCAGTCGTTCTAAGAATATCAACCCCATATTTCTCTATTAATCTAGTTAAAGAACCTATTTTTTGTTTCTTTATAAATATTTATTTTATCTTCATAAGTTAATTTTGACATATAAAAACCTCGTTTCTTATGTGGAAGAAACGAAGTTTATATCATCTGTTTATAGTCTTTTATTTCTTTTAAGATTCTCTCTTTACAAGTCTTTATAAATTCTTTAATTAAGAAAATATCAAAGATATAGTTTTTTTCACTAGTTGAGTTTTCTATAATTATACCCATTTTTTCTATTAATATATCTAATTTTTCTAATGGTATCTCATTAATTGTAGAGTTTGGTTTTTTAAATTCTTCATAAAAAAGAGATAAATCCATATTATATTCTTCAATAATTTTGATGTTTAAGTTTGTGTAATCTGAATAGATTAATTTTGATAATTGTTCTGGTAATATGTTGATAATTATTCCATCTATTAAACGAACAGAGTTATTTTGTACTAGCGTATTTAAAAATTTATTAAACCATAATTTGTCTGTAAATAAATGAATATAATATCCTAAATCAAAATCATTTTGATAAAAAAGGGGATATTTATTTGTGAATATCTTAATATTTGGTATGTCTGATTTTTCATTGTATAAAAAGTGAGATTCTTTTTTTGTTCTTCCTATTTGTTTTGCAATATCTGGTGCTATTGAACCCAGATAATAATCTTTTTTGTTTTTTATATTAAAATATGGTTCTAATACTTTTGCTACTGCTAGATGAATTACTGCTGATGCCATGTTTTACCTCCTATATTAGTTTAACATATTTTTTTTTAAAATAAAATATTAGTCAAACATATATTAGTTATTGCATACATTAAGTTAGGAGGGGTAGATATGTCTAGTTATAAAGAAATTGTTACAAAGGCAGTTATTGGTAAAGGTAAAAAACAATTTACTACAAAGCATGTTGTTCAGATAGCAGAAACACCGTCTACTATTCTAGGATGTTGGGTTATCAATCATAATTTTCATGGTGAAAAAGTAGGAAATCAAATTATAATTTCTGGTAGCTATGATGTTAATATTTGGTATTCTTATGATAATGATACTAAGACAGATGTTATTAAAGAAACGCAAAGTTATCAAGAAGTTGTTCGTATGAGAACTCTTGATGATGATGTTACGGGAGAACAGATTATTGTTCGTAGTTTGAAACAACCTACTTGTTCTGATATTTCTATTTCTAATCATGAAATACATTATACTATTGAAAAAGAACTTGGTATAGAATTAGTAGGAGATGTTAAGGTAAAAATTGAAACAAATGAAGAAGAAGATCCTTGGGATGAAATTGTAGATGAAAGTTCTGATAATACAATTGATGAACAATTAAATGATGATTTTATTCAAGATAATCCAATTTAATTAATTTAGCACTTTTTAGTGCTATTTTTTTTATTTTATGTTATATTGTGGATAAAGAGGTGAAACTATGAAAAATCGTACAATTATAATTATATCTATACTCATTGGATTGGGAATAATTTCATTGGTATTTTGGTTTTTCTTTGTAGTCATTTCTTATAGAAGACCCAATTATTCTTATGAAGCTGTTGGTGGTTATTGTGGTCGTGATGATTTTGAACTTTATTATAAAAAAGATGATATTCGTTATTATAGTGCATGTTACAAAAAAATTAATCTTGTAGAAGAGAGGTTTATTTTTCATTTTAAACGGGATTTGAAAGAAGTAATTGATGAAGGAGAATTTTTAAATATTTTGCAAAAAACAGATATATATAAATGGTCGTTTCCTGGAGGAATACAAACAGATTATTATGTTGAGGATTATAGTGATAATACTAATTTGATTATTTCTAAATGTAGTTTAAAAAATAGAACTGATTATTATATTTATAATGGTCAAAATAGTAATTTATGTCGATATCTTTATCAAGGTTGGGATTTATCATAATAATTAAATTTGTTTTTGTAGATATTAGTTGTATACTTGTTCTTTTTTGCTACTACTATTAAGATTATAAGTTTTAGACTTTTAGTGTTATCAAAAAAAGGTTGACAGTTATATATTTTTTTATTATACTATATTTGTATTTGAGAAATGGAGGGATAATATGGCAGTTAAAATTAGATTAACAAGAATGGGTGCTAAAAAGAAACCTTCTTATAGAATTGTTGCTACTGACTCTAGATGTCCTAGGGATGGTCAATATATTGAGTTAATTGGTACTTACGCACCTGTTGGAGAAGCTCAGGTTAATATTAATGAAGAAGTAGCTTTAAAGTGGCTTAATAACGGGGCTATTCCAACTGACACAGTTAAGAACTTATTTTCTAAAGCTGGTATTATGAAGAAATTTGCTGAATCTAAAGAAAAGAAGGATAAGTAGTTATGGATTTAGTTCAGTTGACAGAGGAAATTGTTAAATCATTAGTAGTAGATATTGATGCTGTTAGTGTAAAAGAGTTTCCTACGGATGAAGATAATGTTATGTTAATTCAAGTTATTGTTGCTGAAGATGACATAGGTCGTGTTATTGGTAAGGATGGAAGATGTGCTAAGGCTATTCGTACTTTAGTTCAAGCAAGTAGTGCACTTAAAGATAATAAGTATATTAAGATTGATATCGATAAATTCTAGAAAGTATTTTTACTTTCTTTTTTTTTCTTCTTGTTATATAATAATTTTGAGGTAGAAGAATAATGAATGAAAATTTAATTATTCCTACACATGTGGGAATTATTGTGGACGGAAATGGTAGATGGGCACAAATGAGAGGTCTATCTCGAAGTGAAGGTCATAAAGCAGGACTTTTTCGTTTAAAAGAAATCTGTATTTATGCTAAAGAATTGGGGATTAAATATTTGTCTCTTTACGTTTTTTCTACAGAAAACTTTAAACGAGAGAAAAAAGAAGTTCAATATTTGATGAATTTATTTGTTAATCTTTATAATGATGAATTTCAAGAGTTGATAAATAATGGAATAAAGGTAATTTTTTCTGGGAGGAAAAATCCCCTTCCTAGAAAAGTATTAGATGCCATGGATAAGATAGTTGAAAATTCAGCAGATAATAGTGAAATGGTTGTTAATTTCTGTCTTAATTATGGTGGACAAACTGAGTTGTTAG
This sequence comes from uncultured Bacilli bacterium, assembly GCA_944332635.1. Taxonomy (GTDB): domain Bacteria; phylum Bacillota_I; class Bacilli_A; order RF39; family UBA660; genus Faecimonas. The sequence continues at coordinate 2,600 of CALVKI010000071.1, read as the reverse complement.
ATATGACTAAAAAAATCGTACAGCAAGTTGTTGATGGTAAGAAGAAAATAGATGATATTACATTAGATACTATACAAGAAAATTTATATCAAAAGTTACCTATGCTTGATTATGTAATTCGTACAGGTGGTGAATTACGACTTAGCAATTTTATGTTATATCAAGCAAGTTATGCAGAATTTTATTTTCCTAAAATTTATTTTCCTGATTTTAAAAAGAATGATTTTTACTATGCAATCGTAGAATTTAATAAAAGAAATCGTAGATTTGGAGGTAATGCGTCATGAAAAAAAGAATTTTAAGTGCTATTTTAATGATTATTATTTTTGTTCCTATTTTGATTGTTGGAGGTAAAGTATTTGCAATTTTTATGTCGTTACTTGCTATTATGGGGTTATATGAGTTAATTCATATTCGTGAGAGTAAAAAAGAATTTCCGTTTTTGATAAAAGTATTTGCTTATGTTATGGTAGTATTTTTTGCTCTATCTCATTTTGATTCTATTGAATTTGTTTATACTATGGATTATAGAGTGGTTGCATTTATGATTTTTGCCTTTTTGTCTCCAATGGTATTTATCCATGATTTTAAAAGATATAATTTAAATGATGCCTTATTTTTGATAGGATCGGTATTATTTATTGGATTAAGTTTTAATTTGCTTATTATTTGTCGTAATTATGATATTATGTATATTATTTACTTATTACTCATTACAACAATTACTGATACATTTGCTTTATTTACTGGTATGCTTATCGGAAAAAATAAATTATGTCCTTTGGTTTCTCCTAAAAAAACTGTAGAGGGTTTGATAGGTGGTGTTTTTGTAGGAACTTTTGTTGCAACATCTTTTTATGTTACTGTTATAAATCCATCTATATCTTTAGTTTTTGTTATTGTTATTACAACTATTTTGTCTTTGTTGGGGCAATTAGGTGATTTGGTATTTTCTTCTATTAAACGATATTATGATAAAAAAGATTTTTCTAATTTAATTCCGGAACATGGTGGTATTCTAGATAGGTTTGATAGTTTGATTTTTGTAGTTTTAGCTTTTATTATTTTTTCTAGTGTATTATAAGGAGGCAACCTATGGGTTTTATTGTTACTTTAATATTATTTATTTTAATTTTGGGAATTATTGTTTTTGTTCATGAATTTGGTCATTTTATGATGGCTAAACTTAATGGTGTATATGTTTATGAATTTGCATTAGGAATGGGTCCTAAATTGTGGAGTAAAAAAGGAAAGGAAACTGAGTATACTTTAAGAGCTATTCCTATTGGTGGTTTTTGTATGATGGCTGGAGAAGATGTAGAGGATGATGATTTAAAGAAAATTCCTAACAATCAAAGGCTTCAGGCTAAAAAACCATGGCAAAGATTTTTGATTATGTTTTTTGGAGCTGGAAATAATTTTATTTGTGCCATTTTATTACTTTTTTTAATTGGACTTATATGGGGTGGTAGTTCAATGGAACCAAAAGTTACTTCTGTTGTTAAGAATTCTGCTGCTGCAATTTCTGGAATAGAAGTAGGTGATAAAATTTTAGAAATTAATGGACATTCTATTTCTACTACTGATGATGTTAGTTTATATCTAGCTGTTGCTGATCCAGAAGAAGCAAGTGATATTATGGTGGAAAAAGAAGATAAAAAAATTGAAACATATTCTGTTCAGCCTAAAAAGAAAAAAACAGATGGTAAAACTACTTATCAGTATGGTATTGGAATGAAACAAGAAATAGAAAAGGGATTGGTTGCAGCATTATCGTTTACTGGTAGAAAAACTGTTTCTATTTTTAAACAAATGGCAGTGACTGTTGGATATTTATTTACTGGTGGTATTAGTATTTCGCAACTTAGTGGTCCAGTTGGAATATTTTCTGTTGTAGGAGACCAAAGTGCTGGTGGAATTATGAACATTTTATATTTGATTGCATTTTTAAGTATTAATGTCGGTTTTATAAATTTACTTCCATTGCCAGCTTTTGATGGTGGACATATTTTGTTTATTGTTATTGAAAAGATTAAAGGATCTCCTGTAAGGCCAGAAACAGAGAATATGATTCATACTATAGGTTTATTTTTATTAATGTTATTAATGATTATTATTACATTCAATGATATTTTAAGATTATTTTAGTATTAGTATAAGAGGGTGATACTATGAAACCTATTGTTATTGTTATTTGTTTATTAATTATTGCTTTTGTATCATTTTTTATTGCATATTCTGAGGAGAAAAAAAGTGTAAAAAAAAGTAAGGGTAAAGCTTCCGATTTTGTAGATGATTGTAAGATTTTATTTGAAGATGAAAAAGGTACATCTGAAGAAAGTAATAGTGATGATATAGAAATTATATAGAATAGTTGCTAAATTTTGTTGTTAAACAATAAAATTGCTGTTTAAGAAGCCTTTTAAAATAGTTAGGATTGTAACCTATAATTTATGTGATACAATCCTTTTATTTTTTATTATAATTATAAAGGTTAATATAGTAATCAAAAAATAAAATTAGTTCATTTATATTTATTTTATAATTTACTTTGAAATATAAAATCCCTACTTCTATATTGTTTAGGAAGTGGGGATTTA
>CALVKI010000070.1 GCA_944332635.1 uncultured Bacilli bacterium | reverse complement strand
AGTTATAGTTTGCTACTAAGTTTTGATATGATATAATTATCTAGTTTTGCTAAAGAGGTACATCCTCGTTATAGTTTGCTACTAAGTTTTGATATGATATAATCTCCATTATCAGCTCCAACCTTGAATACATGTTATAGTTTGCTACTAAGTTTTGATATGATATAATGATGGGAATAGAACATTCGCAAAATTATGTTATAGTTTGCTACTAAGTTTTGATATGATATAATTTGTTATAATCTGCTACAAGCTTAACAATAGTTATAGTTTGCTACTAAGTTTTGATATGATATAATCGAGTGATAGTGGAAATCGTTTAATGCAAGTTATAGTTTGCTACTAAGTTTTGATATGATATAATGCGTCAAGTGATGTTGCAAACTTTCCATATGTTATAGTTTGCTACTAAGTTTTGATATGATATAATATAATGCATTAAGCATTAATTTTGCAAGTGGTTATAGTTTGCTACTAAGTTTTGATATGATATAATGTGTGGTGAGTGCATTATAAACTAACCTGTGTTATAGTTTGCTACTAAGTTTTGATATGATATAATTTTTTGAGCAACAGTATCTCCAATTTTTTTGTTATAGTTTGCTACTAAGTTTTGATATGATATAATCGAAATATGAATGCCATCTTCTTGTTTCTGTTATAGTTTGCTACTAAGTTTTGATATGATATAATAAGCAAGCGTATAACTATTGGTATCACTTAATTACAGGATTATATCAGCTAAAAAAAGAAGATTTTATATAAATAATGAATCTTCTTTTTTCTTATTTTTAAAACAAACTTAGCTGTTCAGTATGTACTCTTCTTTCTTTTGCAGTTGGTTTTCCAACCAAAAATTTCATATCTTCATATTGCTTTTCGGTAATAGTTAAACATCTTATTGAACCTTTTTCTGGCAAACTTTGATTTAATCTTTTTAAGTGTTTGTTAGTCATATCGCTCCCATTACATAAGCGTGAATATACGGAATATTGAATCATATCATAACCATCATTTAATAAAAATCTTCTAAATTGAGCATATATTTTTCTCTCTTTTTTCTTAACTACTGGTAAATCAAAAAACACAATAATTCTCATAAATTTATTACTCATAACAATGTACTTGTAATGGTAAAATTTCTGGTAACTCTAATTTTTTATAATCATTTTGATTTATAGCAGTAGTATATGAGGCAATCATAACATTAATTGCATTATTAACAGTTTGCAATTTTCCTTGTATTTTAACATCAACATTTAAAAGATTTACTAATTCCGCTCTTACATATTTACTAAATTCCGTTTCTTCGTTTATATTTTCTTTAACCCATAAATCTACAATAGGTCTAAATGGTTCAATAAAATCATCTGCTAAATTATAGTTGTTCAGTTCACTTTTATGATGTATTCCTATTGAGGGAATATAACCATAAGATACAATCGTTCTAGCAATCGCACCTCTTATAATCGAATAGCCGTAATTTAAACACGTATTAAAAATATTATCTTGGCTTCTATGAAAATTTTTCCCAAACAACTCTAAAAAATACCATTTTGCAGCAATAGCTTCTTTATTATCAGTATCTCCTGAATTTACTTTAGTTACTATCCTATCTAAATAATTACTTATATAGTCCATTTTGCATAACTTTAATACTTTGGACTGATTAGAGATTTTTTTCATTACAATTTTCTGCCAGCATCTTTTTTTAAAACTTTCCGTACAGTCTAATTGATTTTTTAAAACTTTCAATTCTCTACTGTGACATGCAAATGGAATAAATATACCATTTGGTAAATGTTTATCATCACAGCTATACATAACAACTTTATTATCTGCAATCATACTAATTGCTTTTGAAGAAATATTTATTTGTGGTGTTTCTAAAACAATTGATGATATATCTTCTATTGGAATACTCCACTCTTCATCTTGAGTTATTTTTAATTGCCTATTTTTCACAGACAATTTTGTCGGTTGTGTAATTACTACACTCCTCCAACTCATTTTAATTTATCCCTTCTCTCTTTTCTTTTTTTATTTTAGAAATATTCCCCAAAACATCCACTTGATATTTTTCAAATTTTTCTAAACTTTTTACTCCTATTCCTCTTAATTTATCAGAACCATCTGGAAGAATTAAAGTTATTAATCCAGTACTTCTATCTGTACTTGTATAATAGCCATAAATTTCTTTTTCTCCTTTTTTCTTTATCTTAACTAAATCATTAGGATATAAACTAAATTTAAAACTATACTCGTTTGTCATTTCTATCCATTCTTCTTCATCTTTATGCGCTACAATCGCTTTATTTGGCAACTCTTTTTGGGCAAAATCTGCAACATAAATTGGTACCAAATAAAACTTTTGATTTTTTTCAAACACGTCAACTCTAACCATACTAGCATTTTCTGCAATAGAATCATTTTTTAATTTTACTCCTGTTTGTCCCATTGATGGTACTTTTATACTCCTTATAATTGGACCATTTCCATTTTTGCTATGTTTTCTATATTCTTCTTGGAATGCTTTTTCCGCTTTAAAATCCGCTTCTTTCATTTTAGAGTATATATCATCATACATAATTCTATCACTCATATATAATTCTTTAAATTCTTCGTTTCTTATAATTTGCTCTATTTCTTGTTTTGTAATGCTTTTTAATGGCTTTTTAACAACAGTAAAGTTGTATCCATTTTTTATAAATTTTTGAGAACGCATTGTATCTTTATGTGCACGCCCTGTTATTTTTCTTTCTGGCATTCTTGAAACAAAAATTGGTTTTATTGTATTTATATCAATATCATCATAATTTCTGAAATTTCCGTGTTTTAATGCATACATTTCTCCATTGTTGTCTAAATCTTCCATTCTTGCTTCTACTTCTTCTCTAAACTTTGGCCAAGGTTCTTTAATTGTAATATCTATATTATATTTAAAGTCTATTTTTTCTCCTGTTTCTTCATCTCTTCCTTCATTATTAATTCTTAAAACTTTTCTTCTGCTATAATCAGAAACCTTTTTTATATTTTCATTTGTTGCACAAGCAATAATTATTGCATCTTGTGCATGATGTTTATCAGATTCTTCTCTATCTTTTTTCAATCCCCAAAAATGTCTTAAAACTGCTGTGGCTTGTCCATTTATTGTATATACTTTTCTTCTTAACTCACTATCTGCAAATTTTAAATTTTTAACAATATAATTGTACATAAATCTTGATATATATTTTGTATCATTTATATTTCTTTCAATCCAATCTTTAGATTTATTTTCATCAAAATTTTTAATTAATAGATTTCCTCTTTTCTTTGGATTAAATTTATATGTTAAATTTACAAATTCTTCAAAAGCATGCCATCTATTTTCATTTTCCCCAAAATATTCATATGGTGTTCTTTCTTTCTTTTTTTGATTTTCATCTGTTAGTACTAATACTTTATTATTGTAACTATCATCAAAACTTCTTGAAAATGGTATGATGTGGTCTACTTGAACATAATTTTCTTCATACAATCTCTCAGCTGGAATAGGCTTTTGTGAATAAACACATTTTCCTCCTTGTTCTCTCCATAATTTCATTTTTACTATATCAAATGGTTTAGGCTCAAATTTAAAGTTTTCTCTTATATAATCTTTAATATCTTCATTGTTTTTTAGATTATTTTTTTGTTTTGCTTCTATAATTTTTCTCTCATCAAATGATTTTGATAAATCTCTTGCTGTTTCTATATATATTGCTTTTGGTGAACCATATTTATCTATTATGGCATTAATTACTTTTCTTGTTTGCGAAACTGCTCTTAATACCACTGGATTTAAAATTACATTATCTAATTCTGAAACGGGTGGTAATTTATATTGTAATTCATTATTTGCTCCTTTAAATTCATATCCTGCATTTTCACATGCTTTATCATATGTAAGTCCTTTTTCAAGTTCAGGTATTATTTTATTCATTGCTTTATAAGATAAATGTCCAAATTTTGTAAAATTAATATTTAATGCTGCTTGAATTAAACTTTCATCTATATTTTTATCCTTTAAATATTCTTTTATTGTTTCATCTGTCTTGTTTCTGACAAGTGCGTCTGCAATAATATCTTGCAATTTGTGATTATTTTTTATCAATTCAAATTTGTCTTCACATCCATTAGATTTTAATGCTAACCTGATTTTGTGCCAACCTTCTAATTTTACAAATTTTATTTCTTCTACTTTCTTTATGACTTCTTCTTCTGATAAGTCTTTTTCCTTATCTTTGCTTTTAACGTAATAATTTAAGTCCACAAATCTTGCCTCTACTGGTAATTGTAAGATTTTTCTTAGTTGATAATATTTTACTTCAGATTGTTTATATGCCAATTCTATAATTTCATTTTTCTTTTCAGTTGGTATTTCTAGTTTTTCATCTCTAATTTTTATATTTAAATTATTAACTTTTTGTAATAACATAAATCTTTCAAATGTATAGCTGTTTTTTGGTGCACGTGGTTCTTCTTTTTCAAATGTACACTTTCCTAACATTCTTTCTAATAATTCTGGTGTAATATATGGCTTTTGAAATGTAACTACTTCAATATATTCTTTTTCAAAATTTTCATCAGCAAACTTGCTTCCATACTTTCTTTGTAAGTCAAATAGTATATGAACTTCTTCTATTAGCATTGATCTTAATACAGTATTGTTATACTCTCCGCCTTTATTTCTTTTATTGTAAGTAAATTTTTCATCTTTATAGAACATCTCTCCTATTGTTCTATAACCTTTTTCTTCTAATATTCTTTTATTTTCTAATGTCCCTTTACTTAATTTTCCTACTTCTTTATCTTCTTCATCTGTTTTTCTATTTGATTTATATCCTCTCCTTTTAGCAATACTTGTTAATACTCTTGCCCAGTCTTTTCTATCTAATAATTGATCTAAGCCTATTGCTCTAAGTTCCCATACATCTATTGTATTATCCTCTATCATATATAGATTTTTTAATTCTTCTTCTGTAACTAATTTATATTTTATAAATAATTCTTTTACTTTTTTCATTCTTTCTGCTCTTCTTCTTAAACGTTTTCTTGTTCCTCTTGCTTCTCTCCTTGCTAAATTTAGTGCTTTTCCATCTGCTTCTTCTGCTTTTTTAAAAATTCTTACTCCTAAGTCTTCTATTCGATTTTTATCATTATTTATGACAGCCCATCCAACAGAAGCTATTCCAATATCTAATCCAATTGTGTACTTCATATATTACCCCCTTATTATTAAAATTTACATAATTATATCATTGTATTAAAATATTGTCAAATTTTTCCATTATTTTTCGTTTTTTGTAGAATTTTTTATTTAATTCAAAATGACAATTTTTGTTAAGTATAGTAGTTTATATTTATGTCTTATTTATACTACTTTAATTTTCAAGTAAAAAGAAGATACCCCATACATTAATGTATGGGGCGAACTTCGCACTCGTGGTTTATTATAGTAACCCACTAAGTTTTGATATGATATAATATATATTATAATAAATCATATTCCAGATTTTGTCAATAGTTTTTTTCTATTTTTTTATTTTTTTTATATTTTATAGTTTTTTTATTATTAAACATAGACTGTTTTCTTATATTATTTTAATAAACCCTTCCATGTTTCTTCTTTGAACCCAATATAAATTTGGTTATCTGATATTAGTAAAGGTCTTTTTATAAGCATTCCATCACTGGATAGTAATTTTATTTTTTCTTCATCACTCATGTTGGATAACTTATCTTTTAAGTTTAGTTCTTTATATTTTAATCCACTTGTATTAAACCATTTTTTTATTTCTATCCCACTTATCTTTATCCATTGTTCTAATTCTTTTATTGTTGGTGTTTCTTCAACAATATTTCTATCTTTAAATTCTATTTTATTCTCTATTAGCCATTTCTTTGCTTTTTGGCATGTTGAACATTTTGGATATTCTATAAATATATTTTTCATATTTGTTCCTCCTCGCATCTAGATTTAAAAAACATTCTTATATTGGAAAATTATATAACCTTTTGGATTAAAAATTTATTTTAAAGCTTAAAAAGTCCAAATGTGTATCTCCTGTAATGTAAATCAAATAACACTCTTTTTATTTTTTTAATAGAAATCTGTATAGTTATCCGTTTTTAAAATCACAAAATTATTCTGTTTTTTTCAGCTATCGGAATTTTTAATTATGGTAAATATTCCTCTTTATATATTTTATATTCCTTATCACTAAAGCAAACAAAATATATTTTTTCAAAATAATCTATAACCTTATTTGCTTCTTCAAAAGCTAATTGCTTTCCTAACTCAATAGAGCATTTATAAATTCCAGTTCCGATGCAAGGAAAAGCAATACTTCTTATATTATTTTCTATAGCAATTTTTAATGAATTTTTATAACAATTTCTTAATAATTCTTCTTTGTTTTTTAATCTAAAATCAAGCCATTGTGGCGCTACTGTATGAATAATATTTTTAGCCTTTAATTTATATCCTTTTGTTATAACAGCCTCTCCAACATCGCAATGTCCAATTTTACTACATTCTTCATCTAATTCAAATCCTGCTTTGTTAAATATTGCTCCACAGACTCCACCACCTCTTAAAAGTGATGAGTTAGAGGCATTGACAATAGCATCAACTTCTAATTCTGTAATATCTGTTTTTATAACTTCAATTTTATTACTCATTATAATCGTTTTTCCTTTTTATTACCATTTATATTTCTTTTTTTATTTAATATGCAATAAAATATTCATAATTTAAATTTTTAATACCCATAATCTGCTTCTAAGCCATTTTGTTCTCTATAAATACCCTTAACTAAATATTTAATAATATTCCTCATCTCATAAGCAGGTCCTATCGAATAATCATCATAATGCATACCATTTGCAGTAAAATCTTTTAAATGTATCAGATATGAATTTCCATTAGAAGTTTTATCAATTGAATATGGCAATTCAAAATAATTTAAAAATAATACATCACAAATATTTTTCGCCTGCGCTACATTTTCTGGTTTAATAAACGCATAATTATCTTGTAATTTCTCGTAAGCATCTAACTGCTCTTTTATATCAGCAAAGTAAACCTTTTCTCCGTTACTTTTAGTTATATATTTATTGTCATTATTATATATTTCTATTTCATCCTTTGGAATTATTTCATCTGTCCATTCATCATATTTTATATTGTCGTTAAATCCCGTATATCCATATTGTTGATATTCACTGTCTAGTTCTCCTTTTACAGAAAAAATAATGACTGCTAAAATAATTATTCCTATCAAGATTATCCATCTCAATTTATATACTATATACATTCCACCTATCTGGGATAGAATACCGTTATTTTTTGACATTTATATAATCTCCTTTTATTTTTCATGTATACTTTTTTTAATTTATATAAATTTATCTGCTTTTAGAATATACTTTGTTTTACCACTCTTTTCCACATCCTAAGCATTGATGTCCATATTCATATCCTGTTATTACGCAACCATACGCATGTCTATTTAAAGGATGATTATTATTTTTTTTAATCTCTTTTTTATTTCTTACATATCCTCCACTCAAATATGATATATATTTACAGCCGCAATCTGTACATATAAGGTTCGGATCGTTATATTCAATATTACCTTTTGTTACTAAAATATCACCAATAAGTTTGTTTTTTATATCTCTACTACAATATGAGAAGTCTTTATAAAATTCCTTTACTTTTTTTTCGATATTTAATAATGAATTACTTCCTTTAAAATATTTATCATAAAAATTCAATAAAAATTCTATTTCATCATCATTAAATATTCTATCATTTGTTTTAAACTCATTATTAAAATCTGAATACATCCCTTTTTTTATTTTTTCTAAAGAATCTTTATCTAGATACTTTCCTAAATATTGATCTTCGTCCCTAATATTTATTTCATCAATTAAATTATCATCATTTACTCTTATTGATAATGAAAAGTACCTTGTCCTTGCAGGATTATTAAAATGGTCTTTTTCTCTTCCAATAAAATGTATTGCTAGTATTGGTTCACTTTCGCCTGTCAGTTCTCCATGTATACTCCCCTGATATATCAAATTATTCTGCTTAGCAATTTTTGTTAAATTTTCATAGTTTTCTATAATTTCTTTTTTCCCCATTAATGTATTATACTTATCTTTATCTGAAATACTCATTTTAAAACAATTATCATCTAATAAATCATATATTTCATTGAAATTCAAATTATAATAAGCTTTCATTATTTTTTCTAAATACTCTATTTCAACTTCATGTTTCTTTTCAAATCTTAGCAATGGTGCTTCTATGATATCTCCTACAGATACCTCTTCATACTTTTCATGTTTATTGTTTATTATGTTACAAAACTTTTCTATAAAGTCTTTACTTAAATACTCTGTACTTACTTTTACAATTTCTCCATTAGTATATCTGATTAATATAGATGATGAATCTTTTATTATAGACTTTTCTTTTTCTATCAATTCATTATATTGTTCTTTTTCTTTGTTTTTATATTCTTCTGGTAGATATTCTATAAGTTCTTGAAATGATGTACTATTGACATCCTTAAAATTTCTCTCCAAATTATTAAATTTACTTTCTAACTTCTCTAGTTCTAATTCTTCTATTAATTTCTTCTTTTTTTCTGTATCTTCTTTGGAATATTTATGTCTTATCTTTTTATGACAAACATAATATTTATCTGTATTTGTTAAACCGAAATGGGTATAAATAGCATTCTTAGTATGTAAATTGAATAGACAATCATCTGTTATATCACATCCACCCAATAACTCATAATTTTTACAAATACTAATTGAAGTAATAATTTTTTTATAATTTATACTGCTTTCCTTATTACTCATAAAATCACCTGCCCCACTTTGTTAACTTCTCTCGCATTATATCACCTTCTGTTCAAAAAATAAATACATTTTCAGGAATTTCAAAGCATCTGCCGTTTTTCAAAAAATCAAGGAATGTTCAATTCTTTGGGAAATTTAATTGCGAAAGTAAGACTTTACTATATGGCCTTCGGGTTATGAGGGTTACATAATATATTTTATGAGTAGTATTGAATTGTATTGTATCGCTGTGATTTCAACACTTTTAAAGATTTTTATTTTGTGTTGAATTTTGTTAAAATTGGGGTAGTTTTGAAAAATTGCTCCCCAATTTCTCCCCAATTTTTTATGGGATATTTTGTAAATTTTTTAAAATAATATTTGTAATTTTAGGAGGAAATTTATATGGAATTAAATAATAATACAATTCAAGATTTAATGAAAAACTGGATAATTTTTAGAGATGAAAGTTTGTCTCAACTTACCAAAGAAGATAAGGAACATTTAATTAATTTTGATAAATATGCTGAAAACATTTTAAGAAATGTTTCACCTAGTAATAAAAAATATGTTGAAAAACAATTAGACAAGCTTGATGAAAATTATCTTGATTATATTGCTTATTGGAATGATAAATATTATAGAGTTGGTTTTGGTGATTGCTTAAATTTGGTTATTATGAGTTTGGGAGGTAATAATATTGCAACTAAATAAATATGGTAAATTAGCTAAAAAGTATTTAGAAGAATATAAACCTTTTAAATTTCAAAATTTAATTATGGATGGATCTATTATGGATTATTTATATGATTTTCAAAGTCATTTGAATGATTATGCTAATTTGGTTGAATTTGAACTTAAGAAAAAGTATCCTATGACTTCTGATAGAAATATCTTTTTGGAACACCTTAAATATATTAATATGATTCAGGAGATGGTGGATGAGTTTGTGAAGGAGGAAATTAAGTTGATATAGAAAAAAGTGAGTATTTTGATTTCAATATACTCACTCTTTATTTTAACGAATACTATAATAATATTCTTGTTCATTATAATAGTTATTATAATCGTTTACTATAAATATTTTATAATCCTGTTTTGCTTTATTCGTTTCTTTTACTTTTTTTATAAAATCTTCATTTTTAGAGGTTCTTTTTTCTTTATTCTCCATTCTATTTTCCTCCTTATTTTTATTATATGAAAAATTCTAATAAATTACAATATTTTTTTATGAAATTGCATCTCAATTTGGTTTTTTAGTCCTAATAAATCTGTCTCATGACCACAATCACACTTATATTTACAGTCTGAAGGAAATTTCATTATGTTTCTACTTTTCATTTCCTGATCTACTTTTTCATTATTAACAAATTTACAATACATTTGTTTTTCTTTTCCACATTTTTCACATTTAATATTAACATTTACTACTTCTACTTGATTCGAAGCAACTGGGATTGGTATGTTAGGGATAGGTCTAGCTGGCATTGCATTTCTTTCAAAAATATTATTTTCAGTTAAAATTAATTTAAAAGCTGTACTTGTTTCGTAAATTAATCTTAAAATTGCATGTATTCTATAAATTATTTCACTTATAGTATTATCATCTTCTACTTTATTTATCCTTAGTCCAATATTTGTCAAATCTTCTAGTTTTAATGATCTTCCATGAGAACGCCACTTAGTATGATTAGTTAATTCTTTTGCAATTTCTTTTGCCCTTTCTTTTTTCATTTCTTCAGTTACTATTTTTTTAGTACTTTCTGTCTCATTCCATTCTTTAAACTTATATGAAACCAACCACTTCTCAACTAAATCCTGTGCAAAATACAATGAATTTTCTATTCCAGATATTTCTCCAGGTGTAATTTGTGATAATATTGCTATATCAACTGGATTAAGTTTTTTAGTTTCATCAGCCTCTATTCTTTTAGACTCAATCCACTCTTTATAATCATGTGCTGATATAGTCATTCTTCCAAGCATAACCTGTGCATCTATTGGACCTAGACTACCTGTTTCACTCATATAAATTTCATCTCCGGACATAACCATTAAAGTCCCAGCACTCTTAG
>CALVKI010000069.1 GCA_944332635.1 uncultured Bacilli bacterium | reverse complement strand
AAATGAAACAACCTTTGTTATTAATGATATGAAAGCAAGTATGGAACCATTAGATAAAACTTTAATGAAAAAGAAAAAAGAAAGTCGTTCTAAATTTGCAAGACAGCAAAAAGAAAAAGAATATGGCTTTAAAAGGTAAGGTGAAAACTTATGAAGTCTTATGCTAATAAGTATCCTTTGGACTATTACAATGAATTAGAAAAAAAAGAAATAGATATATATAATGAGATGTATTTTGATGAAAAAGATATAACTACTATCAATAATATTAATTGTAAAGAAATACTATTAAGAAAATTAGTTGAATTTGAAGATTATGATTATAATTTACCACAAAATATATTTATAATTAAATCTTACAAAGGAAAACAAATAGTAGGAAGAAAAATAAGATCGGTTTTAAGAATAGAAAATAAAATTAATGCAATTAATTGCAGTATGATTACTTCCCCTATGTTGTTAGGTTTTTTAAAGTCAAGAAGTAAAAAAGGAAGAAAAGTAAGAATTGAGTTTTATCCTTTTACCAATGAAGAAAAAAAATATATATTTAATGATTTGAAAAATAATAGATTATATGATATATATTACCCATATAAATATAGAGATTTTAATACTAATAAAGAAGAAAAATCACCAGATACTGGATGGACATTTAATCCAGAAAAAAAAGAATATCTAGGTTATGGAGAAGTGCATTTTAGAAAGTTTACTACGGATTTTTTCAAAAAAAAGAATATGGATGGAAAAGTTATTTATGATCCTGCTTGTTCTACTGGTGAATTTTTAGATGATTTCAAGAAAAGTTATCCTAATTCATATACTATTGGTCATGATTTAAGCCAAGAAATGATAAATTATGCTAAAGATTTTGTAGATGAAGCTTGTTGTTGCAATGCTATTAATTCGCCTTTAAAAAATAAGAGCGTTGATTTAATGTTTTTGAGATTTTTAAATTCTGAAGTGGTTACAACTAAAGATGCATATGAAATTTTTAAAGTATTATTGCCTAAAGTTAAGAAAAAAGGGATTATAGTTTGTTTTGGTCACACTCCAGTATTAATAACTAAACAATGGTTTATAAAAAATAACTTAAAGCCAATTATTTGTAACGGTTATGATAGTGAACGAAATGCTATATTTCAGTATTATGTGTTTGAGGTAATTTAATGAGAAGTACTCAATTAATAATAAATTTAAATAATATAGAAAAAAATATAGATTCAATTAGGAAATATTTAGGTAATAGTGTAGAAATAATGCCAATAGTAAAAGCAAATGGTTATGGTACTCATTTAAACTATTGTGCTGACATATTAAATCAATTCAATTATGTAGGTGTTGCATTATTAGATGAAGCAATTCAGTTAAGAAATAATGGTTATAAGAATAATATATTTATACTTTATCCATTATCAAGTTCAGAGTTAAAAATTGCCATAAAAGAAAAATTTATTATAAACGGTAGTAACATATTTGAATTAATAGATGATAGTACAGATACTATTAAAATTCATTTAGAAATAGAAACTGGAATGGGAAGGACTGGATTACAAGAAAGTAATATAGAGCAATATATTGATATGCTTAAATCTAATAAAAATATTATTGTAGATGGAATATTTACTCATCTTTCATCAAGTGGATCTGATAAATTATTTTCAATGAATCAAATTAACAAATTTGAAAGAATAGTAAAAAAGTTTGCTGATAATAATATAAATCCAAAATATAAGCATATTTGTTGTAGTGGTGGTTTGAATAATTATAAAGATTATGTATACAATATGGTAAGAATTGGTCTGCTAATTTATGGATATTATCCAAACGATTCTTTAAAAGATAAAATAGATTTAAAACCATCTATGACATTAAAAACAAATATTAGTTTTTTGAAAGAAATAAATGCTGGTGATACCATTGGATATAATCAAAACTTTATTGCCAAAAGAAAGACTTTAGTTGCTACTATTCCGTTTGGTTTTGCTGATGGATTGATTGGTTTAGAAACTGGAAAACCTTATGTTATAGTTAAAAATAAATTCGCCAAAATAATAGGTATCTGTATGGATAATATGATGCTAGATGTTACAAATATTCAAGATATTAGTGTTGGCGATGAAGTTTATATATGGGATAATGATGAACTAACTATCGAAGAAATTGGTGATTGGTGCAATGGAATTTGTAATTATGAGGTTATGACTTCTATAACCGAAAGAGTGCCAAGAATATTAAAAAAATAATATTTAGATTAAGAGGAATAATATATGAAAAATATTGAAGTAATTGCTTTTTCAAGAAGTTTAGGAATGATTTGTGATGAAAATATAAATTATGCTAAACAAAAATTAGAAACATTAGGATATAATGTATCTTTTTCTAAAAATGCTAATGTCTGTGATTCTTTTATTTCATCAAGTATAAAAAAAAGAATATCTGATCTACACGAAGCAATTACTAATGAAAATGTAGATATTATATTATCAGTATTAGGGGGTTATAATTGTAATCAATTATTAGATTATATTGATTATGACTTGATAAAGAAAAATCCTAAAAAGATTTGCGGATATTCTGATATTACAGTTTTATTAAATGCTATTTATAAAATGACTGGTATCATAACCTTTTTAGGACCGACTTTTCATAGCTTTTCAATGTTAAAGGGATTAGAACAAACTGTTGAATCATTTACACAAGTAATTAATGAAAAAGAATATGTATTATCTGATCCAGACTTTTATAGTAGTGATAGATGGTATGACGACCAAAAAAATAGAAAGTTTATTAAAAATAAAGGTATGATTGTAATTAATGATGGTAAAGCAGATGGAACTATTATAGGTGGTAATTTATGTAGTTTCAATTTGTTGCAAGGAACGAAGTATATGCCAGATTTAACAGATAAAATATTATTTATTGAAGATGATGCTTTGGTTGGGAAAGAGTTTCCTTATGAATTTGATAGAAATTTAACTTCATTAATGCAACAACCTAATTTTGATAAAATAAGAGGTATTGTAATAGGAAGAGCTCAAACACAAACAGGGATGAATTTAACAAAATGGAAAAAAATTTTAAACAAAAAAGAATTAAAGAAAATACCAATAATAATTAATGCAAATTTTGGTCATACAACACCTAATGCAACAATACCAATAGGAGGATTATGTAAAATGGATACATTATCAGATAATAAAAAAATAATATTGCTATGCAAATAAAACAAGGAGGTTTTGGAAATGAAGCAAATAGTAGATAAACCGGATTTATATGATTTACTATATGAGGATGTAACAGAAGATATATATATGTATCTTAATCTTTTGAAAGAACAAAAGGATATTCTTGAATTTGGTGCTGGAACTGGTAGAATTACCATTCCTTTAGCAAAGGATGGACATTTTATAGAAGCCGTTGATTTATCAAGTGAAATGTTAAATGAACTGAAGAATAAAATACAATATGACGCAACATTAAGAAAATATATAAATCCAGTTTTAGGTAATATGTGTGGCTATTTATCTACTAAAAAATTTAATGCTATTTTAATTTCTTTAACTTCTTTCAACTATCTTTTAACAGAAGAGGAACAAGAACAATGTCTTTCGGCAATTAAAAATAACTTATTAGATAATGGATTTGCTATTGTTGAATTGCTATCAAAGAAAACTTTTTTAGAAACTAATAATTCAGATGATTTTACTTTCATAAAAAAAATTAGAGTTAATGATAATTCATATTACGATTATTATCGTAAAACTACATTAGATTTAGAAAATAGAAAAATATATCAAAGAAGATTGTTTAAGTATTATGTAAATGGTAAATATATATTGGAAGAAGAGTTAGAATGGAAAAATCGTTTCGTAACTATTGAAGATTTTGAAACATTAGCAACTAAAATTGGTTTAGAGATAGAAACGGTTTATGGTAATTGTAATTTAGATGCTTATAATTCTGATAGTGAAGATGTATTTATAAAAGTAAGGAGGGGAAAATAGTATGTCAATAATCGTAAAGAAAAGTTTTTATGAAAATGGGAATATAAAAACAGAAATCCCTTATGTTGATAATAAAAAAACTGGAAGAGCTAGATTATATTATAAGAATGGTATAGTTAAAACAGAAACAGATTATTGTGATGGGGTTATTAATGGATATGTAAGAACTTATTTTGAAGATGGTAGTATAGAATCAGTAGAAACATATACAAACGGGAAAAGAAATAATGATTTAGTTTTATATAATAGAGATGGTTTTATTTCGTATAGTAGAAATTATGAACTTCTATATAGTCATGATGATTCACATTGTCTATGTAAACATCTTTAATAATGAAAGAATTGTTAGAAAAATAATAAAGTAATAATAATTTATGAGCCACTATTACACATTAATTTATTTAATGATTTTGAAATTGTAAATGACTTTAATGTTTTTCAAAAATAATCAGATATTATTTTAGTAAATGGAGTAGATGAAAAATTAAAAAATAATAAAAAAGTTTATACGTGTGATATATATATGATATTAATTGAAAATTTATATTAGGATTAAAAATTTATTTTATATTTTTAAAAAGACATAAAAAAAACATAATATGACATGAATTAGACATGAAATAAACTTGACTCAGTTTTGTCAAGTGTTATAATATAGTAAAATATTAAGAAATTATGTGGAGAGGAACTTGGTTCTTCTCTTTTTTTTGAAGAAAGTGTTATATAAAATAAAATTAAAGGAAGAACATATTTTTAATGAATTAATGATGAGTGGTCACTATTTATAAAAGTAGTAGCCACTTTTTTGTTGGTATTACAAGAAAATTTATATATGAGTAGCCACTTTCACTTATAAAAGTAGTCATTTTTGCAAGTGCAAAAATAGTAAGATATCATTATCTCATCCTTATTTTATCAAGGATAAATAAATTTGTGGTGTCGTTCTTCTTATGCCCATTAAAAATATGTAGTATTTTTACTATAAATTATGTGGAATTTCACATAATTTTGTTAGAAAAAACATTTTAAGGAAACAGAATTTGTTCAAAACGAATACATTAAGTGAGTCATAAGATTTTAATTTTTTCATATTTTTTAATAGAGGTGGAATATGAAAAAGAAATTAATCAGTATATTCATGACGATCATTCTTTGTTTTCCAATGATGGTTTATGCAGAAGAAGATACATTAAAACTAGCAGAACAAGGAAAATCTGCCATTTTAATAGAGGCATCTAGTGGAAAGATTCTTTATGAGAAGAATGCTCATGAACGAATGGCTCCAGCAAGTATGACGAAG
>CALVKI010000068.1 GCA_944332635.1 uncultured Bacilli bacterium | reverse complement strand
AATCTTCTACTATTTCTAGAGAAATTAAATATCGTAGAAAATCTAATAATTCTTTACTTATATGTGACAAGACAAAGAAATATCCTTTTGTTTGCGTTAATTGTTCAAAAAAAGGGCACTGTAATATGAAAAAATTTTATTATAACTTTAAGGAAGCTCAAAAAGATTATGAAAATAAATTAAAATATTCTCATATTGGTATTGATATCTCAATTGATGAAGTTGAATATTAGAATGATTACTTTAATAAAATAAAAGATAAAAATCAACCAATATTACATATATTTAAGAATATTGAAAATGAATTTCCTAAATCTATCCAATCTTTTTATAAGTATGTTCATAAAGGTTATTTTTCAAGTATCAATGATCAAATGCTCGCAAGATTCTTTAGTTATAAACATAGAAATAAAAAAAAAAATTAAAACCATTTCAAAAGATAATGTTATTAAAAAAGGGCATAAAATAGAAGATTTTAATAAATATATACTTAAGAATCCAAATACTAATATTGTTGAAATGGATACTATTATAGGAAAGTTTAAAGATAATAAATACATTATGACTTTATATTTTAGAAAATCTAAATTAATGTTAATGTTTATTATAAAAAAATATAAATCCTCAGAAGTTTATAAAGTATTTAATAAAATTAGAAATCTTATAGGATATAATTTATATAAAATAATGTTTGAAGTAATCTTAACTGATAACGGTTGGGAATTTTCTAAACCCGAAGACATCGAATTTAATCATGAAACTGGAGAAAAACTAATAAATGTATTTTATACAGAACCATATTCATCTTGGCAAAAAGGTAGGATAGAAAGAAATCATGAATTTATTAGATACATAATTCCAAAAGGAATATCTTTTGATAATTTAACAAATTATTGAATAAATAATTTGTAGAAAAAGAAAACAATTGATTAAATATAAATGATTTAAATTGCATTTAATTTTTGAAAAAAACAAGAGAAAAAGTTGTTTTTTCTCTTTTAATCATAATATTTTTCAACTAATTGCATTTTACTATTTAACAAACCTTACCACTTCATTTTCTCCTAGTAATACACATCAATACATAAAACAATATAAGTTTGCTTTTCTCACAACTTATTATTTCGTATCGAAATGGCACTTGATAAATTCCATATATTTCCTCAATTTTATCATAGAAGAATTATTATTTTACACAGATATATTTAGAAATTCAGTTGAATATAAAACCCTATCAAAATTTAATTAAAATCTCTTATATCTACTCTTTTATTGACAGTTTATTGAAAAGTTCAATTAATAGCATCGTAAGTTCTTTATTTTCTAACATATTGCCTAGGTTGTTTAGGAACTGAGTCAGTCAAAATATAATTTTCTTTTAATTGTCTAAATGAATCTCCTAAATAATCATTATCCTGTTGTGGATTAAATAAATTCATAATCTTTTGACCAGCATCCGTTCCTAAAATACCAGCAATAGATAAGTGATCAAGAAGGTTTTCTTTTAATTGAGGGTCAGCAGGCAGCCTCATCTTTGTAGAATAATATACAAGATAAACATAAATAGAAAATAAATCTACATTTTTTGTGAATAAACCATCTCTATAATACTTAGAACTTAAAAGTAAACTAGATGTATTAGAATTAAAGATAAAATCACTAATCACATCGCTCTTATAATTTCCAACTTGAAGGCCATCGAAATCAACTATATTAACCTTACCAGTTCCTTTATCATAAAGGATATTCCCCTCCGTTAATAAATCTGGAAAAATAATTTTTTGTTCCTGAGAATGTCCTAACTTAACTATTCTCTCTATATTTTCCATATAATCGATAATAACATCAAGAGGAAGATTAAAACCACTCTCACTAAGTAAATCAGCAAAAATTCTACCCGAAGCGAAAGGATAATAGACTTCATCTACTTTACCATGTTTGTAAGTAAAATCTATAGGTGTGACCAATCCTTCAATTTTGATTTTTGTTCCTATCTCTAATTTTCCAGATAATTGTTTGTTTTCTTCTCTCCCCAAATACTTAAATTTTTTAACTACATACTTACCATCAGTTGTTACCAATAATCTATAATCATCCTTTAAAACTTTTAAATCTTTCATTATCTTTTCCCCATTTCAATCGTGCTATCTATTATACATCTAATAGCACGATTGTCAATCTAATTATAAAAGAAAGCAAACACAAACAGTAGAGTTAGAAGTGATGTATCATCATCAATATAGAAAAAAAGCAAAAAATCGTATAAAATATTAATTGAAAACAAAAATTATCCAAAAGAACTTATTACTTATGACAAGTATATCACCTATTGAACACTATATTGCACATGAATCATTACTTAAACTTCATGTGTAACTTTTTCATTAGATTAACTCAATTATAACAAATTACGATAGTCCTCATAACATCACAAGCTATACTAGCTTAATATAACTATACTCCTTAGGTCCTCATACATAACCCTTTTTAATTTGTAATTAAAAACTTGCTAAAAAGCAAGTTATAATACTTCTTCTTGAGCATTCATAATAACAACACTCAAATTATCAAAATCAATTTTAGATACAATTTTTTCTAATGTTTTTATATTCATTTTACGAATTACTTCGACTTTATTAGGAATGACTCTATGATAACGAATCATATCATCATAAACATTATTTACGGTTGAATCAATATAATCAGCCATTTTAACTTCATTAGCAATCCATACTTTTTTCATTCGATTAAACATCGCTTCATCTAATTCATGCTTAGAAAATTCTTCTTTAATTGCTTCTATTAAACTATCTGGATGATTAGTAGAAGATAAAATCAAAAATGTTTTATACTCTTCCGTATTATCCCAATCACTATAAAAATTATTTAAAAGCTTTTCACTACGAGCCTGCTCTCTAAATAATGAAGAAGAACCGAAAAGCATAGTAGTAAACATAGTTAAATATAAATCAAGTTCTAAATCAGCATATTGACCCAAGTCAGAAATAGCAATCTTTAATCCCACACCAATCTTAGGAACTTGAATATTTCCAACAAAACTATCTTGTTTTTTACGAACACTCTTCCTTTCTTTAATAAGAAACACTTCTGCCTTTTCCAAATTTTCTTTACTATCTAATTCTTGATGAATAATACTCATAGCTTCATCCATAGGAAATTTACCAACAACAAGAATAAACATATTATTAGGACTATAAAAATTATTATAGCATAAATACAAATCCTCTTTAGTTATTTTATAAATTTCATCAACACTACCACCAATATCTACTCTTCTAGGATGAACATGATATATATTTTGGCGCAATCTCGTTTCTAACTGCACATCAGGTAAATCAGCATACATTTTTAACTCTTCAGCAATAATACCCTTTTCTTTCTCAACATTCTCATCAGTATAATAAGGTGCATTAACATATTGTAATAAGTATCTCAAATTATCTTCAAAGTTTTTAGTACCATAACAAATATATTGAGTATTATCATAAGATGTTGATGCATTAGCGCCTGTACCACTTTTAGAAAAATAAGCAAAAGGATCTTCACCCGACTCCTGCTCAAACATTTT
Source organism: uncultured Bacilli bacterium (assembly GCA_944332635.1). Classification (GTDB taxonomy): domain Bacteria; phylum Bacillota_I; class Bacilli_A; order RF39; family UBA660; genus Faecimonas. The sequence continues at coordinate 40,539 of CALVKI010000068.1, read as the reverse complement.
ATGCTCTAAAAAATGTGCAATACCGTCTGGTACTTTATAGATTCTTTTTTCCCCACTTGGTGTAAAACTAGTAATCTCACTTCCAAATCTTGTTGCATAACTAATAAAATAATTAGATTTTTTTTCAAATGGAACAAAAATAATATCTAATCCATTAGAAAGAGTTTCAGTATAAGCAACTAAATCCAGTCCTTTTAAATTAATTTTCTTCATGACTATCACCCTCTAATAAAAATACTGTATCCATCTTAACCTTTTTAGCCACTTTAACAATGTCCGCTTTACTAACTTCCATAATTTTACGACGTTTTTCTTCCAAATCATCAGTACCAAGTAACTCCATCATATAATAATTATCTAAAATTCTATTAGGACTATCTAACACTTCATCCAATGCTGTACAGAAATATTCTTTCGCAATCTTTATATCTTCATCACTAAAAATACCCTTACGCATATCTTGTAATTCCTTTTCAATAAGTTCTAATGCTCTAGAGTAATTCTCTTTATCAATACCAGCTCGAATTAAAACTAAATGATCAAGTTTATTAGGAACAGAGTTAATTACATAACATAATGAATTTTTTTCTCTAACTTCCTTAAATAATTTAGAATCTCCACTACCACCTAAAATAATATTATATAAAGTAAGAGCATAATTTCTCTCATAAGAAGAAAGACCATAACATCTACAGCCTATAGCCAATTTAGATTGTGTAGTATCAACTTTTTCTTTTGCAAATATTCTCCTAGACCTAGGCCTAACATCAGCAAGTAAATAAGGAATTTTTTGCCTCTTTACTGTCTTAATAGGAACTACCTCACGAATCATATTTGTAATCTCTTTAAAATCAATATCACCAATAACAAAAACATCAACCATATCACTACGCATTACCTTTTGATAATATTGATATAAAGCTTCAGGTGTAATCTTATCTAAATCTTCTAAATATCCAACCATTCTATAAGAAGACACTCTAGACCTATCCATCACTTCAAATAAACGAAGTAAACTATAGTTAGATCCATCTTCTTTTAAAGAAGAAAGATTACTACGCATTGTACTTTTAACAATCTCTAGCTTTTCAGAAGAAAATTTTTTTGCATAAATATCAGGATGAAAAACTATTTCATTTAAAAATTTTAGTGCCTTTTTAAAATTTCCTTCTTCAGTATATTTATCATGTAAAACTGATAAATATATATCTAAATTATTATAATTACCAAGTCTAGAATTATTAGTTTGAATATCTGCGGCATACAACTCTTGTGCTTCGATGGTTAACTCTCTTTTACTTGGATACATACTACTAGACTGTAAAAACATATCACATAAAACATTACGCAAAGTAATTTCTTCTTTCACTATAGGACTACGAAATGCAATGCGAACAGTAATTGTTTTAAATTGATTGGTTTTAATCAAATGCAAATTATAAGAACCTAAATCTTTTTTTATATATTCCATACTTTACCCCATTTCAAAAATTATAATATAACAGCATCAAGAGCTAATCTTATCATTTGATTTAATGATTGCTCTCTTTGTTCACTAGAAAGACTTTTTTTATCATATAAAGAATCAACCACAGTCATTAAACAACTTGCTTCTCTTCCTAACTTTCTTGCAATATAAAACAACCCAAAAGCTTCCATTTCCACTGCTAAATAATCATTACCAGGAAAATTTGCTCTAAATACATCTTCATTATCAACATATAAATCAAACACATCACTAGTAATAGTTTTACCAACTTTAATTGGAATATGTGTATCCTTCGCAACTTTTTTAATATTTTCATTTAATAAATAACTTGCATCAACAAAATTAACATCCTGATTATCTAATAACACAGAAAAATAACTTTTACAATAACTACCAGTAGATAAAATGACATCCAATATTTTAACATCAGGATGAAAAGAACCACAAGTACCAATTCGAATAATCTTTTTTACATTATAAAATTTATAAAGCTCATAAGAATAAATCCCAATACTAGGAATTCCCATACCAGATGCAAAAACAGTCACTTTATTTCCTTTATAATATCCAGTATAACCATACATATTTCTAATTGTATTAATTAGTTTTACATCATCTAAAAAATTTTCTGCAATATATTTTGCCCTAAGGGGATCACCAGGCATTAAAACTACTTCTGCTATATCTTCTAATTTACTTTCTATATGTGGCGTTGCCATAACACACCTTCTTTCTACAATATTTATTATATCAAGAATATATGAAAATGAAAACAAAAGAAGTAATATTACTATCCACTTCTAAAATCCTCATACCATGACTTGACATATTCTTTAATATCATCATAAGTATCCTGAACATCACCATAAATTTTCTTTTTAATATCAGCTAGTGCCTCATAATTTTCATCTCCTAAATATTCTCGTATTTTATCAAGACCTAATAAATATATATTGTCAACAAATTCACTAGCAATATAATACTTATCTGACAACCCATCCTTCCATCCAGGAATAACCTGATTAACCATATCACCTAAATACGCTAAATTATTCATAGTAATTTCTTTTCCCGTTTCAGTTAATTCATCAAAACTAACACCAGAGATTGTTTCATCATAAAAAATAAAATCAATACCAGTAACCAAAATATCCTTAGCCTTACTTTTTATCTCATCAATTCTATTATCATCAATCATACCTTTAACTTCAGCCAAATCAGAAAAAAAATAATCAAAAGGTTCTTGAACCAAAGAAGCTTCACTTGTACTGATACCATTATTTATACCAGTTTCTAAATCTAAAAAAGTATCTCCACTCATATTAGAAATATCTTTCTCATCACTAGTGTTACAACTACTAAAAGAAACTATAATTCCTGTACTAAGTAAAATAGCTAAAAATTTTTTACTAACCTTTATTCTTTTCATAATTACCTCGTAAAAATATTATAATAAGAAAACAAAAAAAAGAAAAGACTATTGTGTCTCTTCTTCACTACTGCTATCTAATTGTACAAGAACTTCTCTAGGTTTGGAACCATTTGTTGGACCAATAATACCCCTTTCTTCCAATAAATCAATAAGTCTCGCCGCTCGATTATAACCCAATTTAAAACGTCTTTGCAATAATGATGCACTAGCTTTTTGACTTTCTATAACAAACTGAACAATATCATTATATAAAGGATCTTCATCATTAGCCGCATCACCAAACTCTTGACCACTAACACTACTTACACTATGATCTGTCGTTTCCAAATTCATCAAAGCCTCATCATATTGAGCCTTTTGTTGTTCTACAGTAAAATCAATAATTCTCTTAATTTCATCATCGGTAATAAAGGAACCCTGAATACGAGTTGGTGAATTAACACCAATTGGTAAAAATAACATATCTCCTTTACCAAGTAATTTTTCAGCTCCAGTTTGATCTAAAATTGTACGAGAGTCAATTCCAGAACCTACAGCAAATGAAATACGAGAAGGAATATTAGCTTTAATCAATCCGGTAATAACATCTGTGGAAGGTCTTTGTGTTGCAACTATCAAATGAATTCCTGCCGCACGTGCTTTTTGTGTAATTCTAAGAATAGAATCTTCAACTTCTTTTGCAGCAACCATCATCAAATCAGCAAGCTCATCAATAATGACAACAATATATGGAAGTCTTGATTTTTTAACTCCATCTACCTTATGTTCTTCATTCCATTTATCAATATAGGCATTATAACTCTCTATATTTTTAGTTTGCGTCTCACTAAATGTTTCATACCGCCGCTCCATTTCCGCAACCATTTTAGCTAAGGCAACAGCTGCTTTTTTAGGATCAGAAACAACAGGACACATCAAATGTGGAACTCCATTATAAACAGATAACTCAACTACTTTAGGATCAACCATAACAAGTTTTACTTCATCGGGTCTTGCTCGCATTAAAATAGAACAAATAATACCGTTAACACATACAGATTTACCACTACCAGTAGTACCAGCAATCAACATATGTGGCATTTTATTAATTTCACAAACACCAATATCTCCCATGATACTCTTACCAAGTGGAACCATCAACTTTTTATCCATAGCATTCATCATCTGTTTACTACTAATTATTTCATAAAAACTAACAGGAGTTGCAACATCATTAGCAAACTCAATACCCACAGTGTTCTTACCAGGAATAGGAGCTTCAATTCTAACATCCTTTTTAGCAAGAGCTAAAGCAATTTCACGATTAATACTAGTGATTTTATTAACCCTAGTACCACTAGCGATTTCAAGTTCATATTGAGCAACAGTAGGTCCAATATGAACTTCCACTACCTTACCAACGATTTTAAAATCTTTTAAAACTCTCTCTAAAGTTTCAATATTCTTTTCAATAGAAGATTCATCTGTCTCCTTCTGCTTTTTCTTAGGCTGATTCAATAAACTAATTGGTGGTAATTGATATTCATGATTAGTAACAATAACACCTGTACTAACTTGATCATCTTTTTCATCCACAACATTTTCTTTTATAGGAACTTTTTTCAAATCCTCAATACTAGTAATTTTAATATGATTATCTTTTTCTATAGACTCCTCATCACCATTACTAATAATAACAGCTTTTTTCTCCTCTTTTTCTTCTTTACTAATTTTACGTTCTTTAACCTGTATTAGTTTTTCTTTTTGTCTTGAAATCTTATCACGTACAAAATCAACAATAGAAAAACCAGTAAACAAACAAAATCCAACTATAACAAATACCCAAGAAACTATTTGCATACCCGTATAAGAAAACAATTTATCAAATATAATAGCAAAAACACATCCAATAATTCCGCCACCAACAGAATACCAATTTTCTAAAATACCAGTATTCATAACTCCATTAAAGGATGCAACTAATTGATCCATAGTAGTCCTAAAAATAAGCATCATATTACCATCATGTTCTAAAACAAAGTCTTGATGCATAATTACCAAAAATCCAACACTAAGAATATAAAGACCTATAAGTTTCGTAGAAAAAAAATCTGGCCATTCTCTTTTGATAAGTAAATATCCACCAACAATAAAAAATATAGCCAATAAAACCATATAAATAGAGCCAACTAAAAACAAAGCAAAAGAAGCAACTAGCTCTCCAGCCACACCTAATTTACCAATTCCTAAAACTGATAAAATAAGTAAAACAAGACCTATTAATTCATATTTATATTCAAAACTCTTTTTAGTTTGTTTCTTTTTTTTCTTTTTTGCCATACTTATCTATACTCCCATCTATCACAATCTAATTATACTACAAAAAGAAAAAATAAAATAGAATAAAGAAAAAAAAGACAACAATTAGACAAAAATAAAAAGAGCTTACGCTCTTGAAACATATTTACCATCACTAGTAGATACAATAATTTTTTCTCCTTCTTCAATAAATAAAGGAACGCGTACAATATACCCAGTTTCAACTTCTGCATCTTTAAGTGCATTGTTTGTAGTATTACCTTTTACAGCTGCTTCAGTATGGGTAATAGTTAATTCTACTTTATCTGGTAAATCAATTCCTAATACTTCTCCTTCAAACATAGTAATGTAAACTTCTAAGTTTTCTTTTAAATATTTAGCATTATCACCAATAACTTCTTTAGACAACTCTAATTGCTCATAAGTATCCATATTCATAAAATAATAAACATCACTCATCGTATACAAATATTGCATCAACTGTTTATCAATATGAGCAGTAGCAACTTTTACTCCAGCATTAAAAGTTTTTTCAAAAATAGCACCCGTTCTTAAATTTTTAAGTTTTGCTTTTACAATAGCAGCACCCTTACCAGGTTTTACATGCTGTGTATCCATAACAACATAAATTGCGCCTTCTACTTCAATAGTAATACCATTTTTCAAATCATTTGTACTAATCATTAAACTCAACTCCCTATATAAAATTAAAAATAAGTAGTTAACTTATTTTATTTCTTTTCCTTATGTGTTCTATGTTTTCTACATTTAGGACAATACTTACTAATTTCAAGACGTTCTGTAGTATTTTGTACATTTCTAGGTTTTCTATAGTTTTCTTCTTTACATTCAGTACAAACAAGAGTCTTCATTTGTCTTTTTCCTTCTTTAGCCATTTCTATCCCTCCTTACACGTCTATAGGTATTATATCAAAAAATCCTAAAATTGCAAAAGTTTTTTTTAATAATTAGATATTTTTTACTTTTTTTCTAAAGAACTCATATATAATTCATTAAAAAGCACTACTTTTATACTTATAGAAAACAACAACCAATTCAACAGCATTTTGAATTTTCATAATCAATTGGCTTAAAAAAGGAAAACACCACCTACTTCAATTATTAATTATAATATAATTCGAAAAATTTATTTGTCACTTCTTTAGTAATATGTAAGGTTACTAAACTAGCATAATCGGTATTAGAATTAGGATGGGAAGAATTTGGCGAAGTAACCATAATTGTCATAACTGGATTATTTGCTGGTGCATACCCAACAAAAGAAGACGTAATTGTTTCCGTATCAATAATACCATTACCATCTGTGTCAACAAAACTTTGTGAAGTACCAGTTTTTCCAGAAGCATCCCATTTATCATCAATATATCCTCTACCATAGCCACCAGAAGAATGCATAACAGCATAAAAGCCCTCCTTAACACGAGCCATATATTCTGTTTTAGTATCAATGGTATTTAATACTTCTTTCTCAACAGTCAAAATAGTCTCTCCTAAACTAGAATCTTCTGTAGATTTATGTACTTCCTTTAATAAATGTGGAACAAGTCTACTACCATCATTCGCAATAGTAGTAATATATTGAGACAATTGCAATGGTGTGTAAGATTCATACTGTCCCATAACAAAATCAAGTAAATTACCAGAATTAGTATCCTCTTTGGCACCATAACCAATACTTTCAGATGGTAAATCAATACCGGTTTCAACACCTAAACCAAAAGAGTGATACATATCGCGATACATATCAAAAGCCTTTTGATTAAAATTCAATTTCATCCCTCTAGAATATTCCTGTCCATTAACTCTAATTGCTGCCTTAAACTGATAAACATTACTACTCTTGGCTAAAGCTGTAATATCATTAATAGTACCAAGGTTATTAACCGAAGAACATTTTTCGGGAGCACCAGCAACTTTAACACATTCATCAACCATGTATTCACCAATTTTAACAGCACCCGTATTATAAGCGACTAACATAGATGCTCCTTTCACAACGGATCCTGGGGTAATAGGAAGTGTAAATACACTAGTCGTATTATCAACTACGTTATCTCCTACTAACTTTTTAGAGGACATCGCCAAAATTTCACCAGTATTAGGATCTTGAATAATCACACTAGAGTGATCATAATATTCAGTATTTGGTTCAGACTTCGTTTTTATAATCTGCTCAGTTAAAATTCTCTCAACTTCTTGCTGTAATTCTATATCAATAGATAAAACTATATCATTTCCTCGTTTACCATCTTTAATTAATTTTAATTCATGTGAATTGACAACTTGATATTCTGCTTTTTCTCCTCGCAAATACTCTTCATATTGCTTCTCTATATAGCTAAGACCAACACGATCATTTAAGGAGTATCCTTTAGCTAAATATTCATCCTTTTCTTCTGCAGGCAATCCTTGAGTTGTAGTTGAAACAGTACCTAAAACGCTACGAAAAGTATCTCCATAAGGATAAACTCTCTCCCAATCTAATACTGTGTTAAAACCATCCAATTCACTATTATGCTCAGCAATATATGCATATTCTGCATCTGTTGAATCTTCTTTGATTATTTTCTCATCATAAGTATAGCCCTTATTCATTAAATAATATAAATAAGCCGCTTTTAAATCAGTATCAGTAAAAATAGACAACTCATCATCAGTAATTCGTTCAATTTTCAATTTCTCCAAATCTGTAGTACTAAGTTTTCCCATTTTTACTTTATCTTTCTCTTTTTTAGTAATCTTTTCATTACACAAATCAGGATATTTAGCTAAATAAAATTCTTTTTTAGATCGTTCTGTCAAACTAGAATATGACAAATCTAAATGAGGTGAAACTATATAAGCAAGCTCAATCATTCGTTCAACAGAAATATCTTTATCTTTCTTATAAGTAATACTCTTAACCGCCTTATTATCCACAATAATGTTATGATTCCTATCATAAATCCTTCCTCTAGGGGCACTAGTACCTTCAACTTTAGTATAAGAAAGTTCCTTTAATGACTTTTTATAATCCTTCGCATCAACTATCATAACAGTATATAATTTAATACTTAATACACTAAACAATAAAAGAAGAACTACTAAAAAAACTAAAAAACGTTTTGAAACAATTAAATTATAACTAAGCTTTTTATCAGGTTTATTTAAAGTAAGCTTTTTCATATCATCCCTCTTTCCATCAATATATATTCTACCACATTTTTAATAAAGTTATTTCATATATTTTAATGAGGTGAATTATGTATAAAAATCTAATAAAAAGTTGGATTCCCAATCTTACTCCAAATTTAATGCAAGAATATGGAAAAAAATTGGGCATCTTTCTAAATGAGTCTGAAACAACTATATTATATCAATTTATAATGAAAAATTATAGCGAAATCTTAGAGGGAAATGATAAAAGTCTAGAAGAACTAAAAACCAAACTAAATCCTACCCTATATAAACAACTAATAAAACTTTATCAAGAAAATAAAATAAAATATTTATAATCGTAAGTATTTAACCAATTATAAACTGTAAATAAAACGATATATTCAAAACGAATATATCCTTTTTTATATAAAATTTCAAATTAAATAAAAATAAAATTCTAACAACATTTATTTCATAATAAATTATAAACTTTATAAATAACATTATTCAAATCATAAATTAATCATTAATTAACTTTTAATTACACATATAAAAAATCACACTATAACATTTTTTATTAGGATAATTTTATTAATATTTTCTTAAATTGAACTTATAAATTAAAATAAAGAAAATAAGCTTATCGATTGTTTTAATATAGCCAATATTTTATTAATATCAATATTACAAAGACCATTCCTATTAACCACAAAACAAAATGTATTTCTCAAGCATTTGAACTATTATCATATTTTTTAAACATTACATTAACATATAAATGTTCTATTAAATTAATTGTTCCTAGATACTTTGTAAGTATAGATAAATACTTAATCTTAAAGTTTCTAATTTCCGTACAAAATAACAAAAGCAAATATAAAGATCTGGTTGATGTTTCAATAATCACAATCCGTATCAAAAAAAGAAAGCATAAAAAAATGATACCACCAATAACAAAAAATGGTATCACTAACACCATAATAACCATATAATCTATTTTCATTTATTTGGATAATACTTTATTCCTGTGTTTCCCCTAAATTATCAGTTTTCATAATTTTTAGTTCCTTATTGATAAGCTTTTTACTCATTATATCTATTAAAATTATATTTCAATAATTTTGATTAGTTCCTACAATAGAAAAATAATTATTAATAACATATGTTCTTTAAAATATTTATTGTATGTCGCTACCATACTTTCTTATTTTTTCTATAAGATTAGAATCAAATTTCTTATTCTTAAGCATCTCTATTTCATATCTATAAGGAGCATATTTTTTATCCACATATGGTGTCTCCAATATTTTAGGGATATCTTTAAGTCTTTCATTATAAACAATAGAAATTAATATATCAAACCCCATGGTACCAAATCCTATATTTTCATGACGATCTTTATGTGAATTTAAAATATTTTTACTATCATTAATATGTACACAACCTATTTTATCAATGCCTATTAAAGTATCAAACTGATTTAAGAAAGAATCAAAATCCTTCATATCATAACCAGCATCATTTAAATGACAAGTATCAAGACAAACTCCAATATGATTTTTGTCATCAACTAAATCTATAATTCTTTTAATTTCTACTAAGGAAGATCCAATTTCAGTACCTTTACCAGACATAGTTTCCAGTAATACAGTAACATCATGAGTCCCCAAAATCATATTAAGTCCCTTAGAAATATTAAAAATAGCTGTATCTATACCGAGTCCTACATGACTACCTGGATGAAGCACCAAATAATGTATCCCTAATAACTCACATCGCTCCAACTCTTCTTGTAAAAAACGAACAGAAAACATAAATTTATCTAAATCTTTATCGTTCGCAAGGTTAATTATATAAGGAGCATGAACAACTACTTTAGAATAATCAAACCCTTTCTCTTTCATTAAAGATATAGCTTCCAAAGTAAGCTCGTTTAAAATAGGATAACGACTGGTATTCTGAGGAGCCCCAGTATAAAACATAAAAGTATTAGCTCCATAACTTAAAGCTTCTTTTAAGCTTCCTAAAAGCTGACTATCTTTTTTAAAACCAACATGACTACCTAACAATAACATATATACCTCCTAAATTAGTATATCAAAAATAAAAAGCAAAAAAAAGACCTCTTACGAAGTCCTTATATTATTACGCTTCTACACAAGTAACTGCATCTTCTGGAATAGTTTTATCTGCAGCATCTTTAGTTAAGATATTACCACGAACTAATTTATCAGCAGGTGTATCAGCAGAACCATCATCAACAATACCGTGACCAGCGCCATCAGTTAATTGTAAATAATATTCAGTTGTTGCATCTCCTTCACTAGATTCAGATAATACAACTCTTACATATCCAGTAACATCACGATTACCCCATGATGATTTACCACCAGATTCTAATAAATTATTAGTATTATCTGCAGACTTAATTTCAACATAGTAAGTACCAGCAGGATTTGCAGTTGAAACTACACTATTACAAGTAAAGTTATCAGAAACCCACATATTTCTTACTGCGTTAACATACTCTTTACCAGTATTTAAGAATGTATCCTTTCTTGAATTTTCAATGTAACGAGTCATTGCAGGAATAGCAACCATCATCAAAATACCCATGATTACGATAACAGCTAATAACTCGATCAAGGTGAAACCTTTAGAATTCATCTTTTTCATAATTTTTTTCCTCTCTTTCTATCTTACAAAACAATCATACTAGATATTTTCTAAAAAAGCAATATCTTTTTTTCAAAAGATATAAAATTTACAAATTAATTGACAAAGTAACATCTATCAACTAGTACAATTAGTATACACACTAGCTCTTTTCCTAAGATTATTCTGAACTAATTCAGAAGGTTCATTAGTATATAAATCAGTATAACTCTTATTTTCAATTCCTCGATTTCCTTCTTTCAAATCCTCAATAATAGTCACAAAATATTCATATCTTGTTTTACCATCTACAACTTGTTTAGTAACTAAAACGAAAGAATTGTTAAAATCATATTCACCATTATTAGGTGGATTTTTAAACTCAGAATTATCTAAATCTTTCAATTGTATTATACAAGATCCTGTACTAGGTCTTAAAGAAGGATTAGCACGAACTTTATACTCTACTAATGAAAGCATTTTTTTAGCATCTTCAACGTAAGTATCTGCCTTACTATTATTTAAAATACCAATAATATTAGGAACAGCAATCGCCATAATAGCTGCCAAAATAACCATAGCAGCAAGCAACTCTACTAAAGTAAATCCTTTATTATTCAATCTCACATCTCATCACCTATCCTAGACTAATTATAGCATAAAATGATGGAAGAAAAAGCTATTTTATTATTTTTTTCATATTTTCTACTTCTAACATAGTAGTATTTGTTTGCAAGGTAGAATTAAACAAATAATCATAGCGAAACAAAGAAAAACCTTGATACTGCTTTAAATTCCTGCTAAGCAATACTTCTCTCATAATAATATCATCATTTTCTACCCATTCATTCATTCCATCTTTAGCAAACTTATCAACTACTCCAACTTTATAAAAGGCTAAAACAGGCATCAAAAGCACCTCTGTAGACAAATCTTCCCACTGTTGTAAAACGTCAATAAAAGGCTTAGTCTGATTGTAGAATCCATAATAAATTTGTGGCATTAAATAATCAACATATCCTTCCTCACTTCCCCATAACCAAACATCCGCATAATGCATTTGATAATTATTTTCTATATTAGCATCAGGAGAAACTGCAAATAAAACATCATGTTGATGACAAACCTTATAAACACGTTTTATCAAATCACTAACTTCTATCAATCGAAACTCAGATATTGTAACATTAGGATGTGATTTTTGATAAGTTGTAAACTGCTTTAAATCAATTGAATAATCTGTAGTTGGATAAAAATAATCATCAAATAAAATTCCATCAACATCATAATTTTTAACAATTTCCTCTACTCCAGAAATAATAAGATTCTTTGTTTCCTCTGCTGCTGGATTATAATATACCCCTTCGGAAATATACACAACATCCGTACTCAAATAAGAAACAGCAGGATTAAAAGAAGATAAATCACTAACATCCTCATCACCACGAATACGATATGGATTAATCCAAGCAAATAATTTCATTTTTTTATTATGACAAAACTTTAAAAAAGCATCTAAAATATCATAACTCAAAGCATCACCCTCTTTACCACTAACAACACTACTCCACGGATAGATAGAGGATGGATAAATCGCATCACTAAAAGTTCTAACCTGCAATATAATCATATTAAATCCCAAATCATGAATGTTAGATACCATTTTTTTTATGACTTCTCGCCCATCATCTTCATCTTTTCCTTTTAAATAATTAGACAATTCAATATAACTGATAAACATCCCACGACTTTCTTCAATTTTTTTTACTTCTGATGCCTTATCTTGAAAAGAAAAAGTAAATAAAAAACAAACAACTAAAAAGGATAACATAATGGCAATCTCTTTTTTCATATCATCACCAAAAATAAAATACCATTATATAAGAAAAAAAAATGTCATTTTACAGTCTCTTTTTTTATTAAAAATAATTTATTTTTTTGATAAAATCCATAAAAAACATCTTCCAATAAATAATTTTCTTGACGTAAAGCATTTATTAACCAAATTGAATCTTTTCCAATCTGATATAAAACATCTTTCTGAATCTTACCATCAATGATAATAGGTAGTGGATATACTCTATTTTTATCATCCACTTTTCTAAATACCGAAAGTTTACCACTAGTTTCCAATATAGCATAATCAACTTCTTCAATAGATTTAATACCTCTACTACGTAGTTGTACTAATAAATCGTCTAAATTATATCTCTGTTTTAACATTTCTTTAAAATTTACTTTCCCCCTTTCAATAATCATAGATGGATTTCCATCTAAAACACTACGAATTTTAGTGTTTCTTAAAGAAATTCTAGAAATTACTAATTGAATAATAACCAAAACAAAAATTGGAATAATAGAAATAAAAACATTCTCTTTATAATTATCAATAGAAATCGCAGCAAGCTCAGCAATAAAAATAGAAACAATTAAATCCATTATAGATAATTCTCCAACTTCTCTTTTTCCCATAATTCTATAAATTATCATGATAAAAAAGTAAAAAAGTAAAGTTTTCCATAAAACTGTAAAATATACCATAATTATCACCTATTAATAGCATAAACAAATTCATAACTTTTATACAAAAACATAAAATGAATTGAGGTGCACTATGGAAATAATAAAAAAATATTCATTCAGATTTTTATATACTATATTAAGTATAACAGTCTCACTTTTAATAATCACAATACTATATCATTTTAACTTAATATCATCAAATATCTATCAAGCTTTAAAATTAATCATACTGCTAGGAAACATTTTAGTTAGCGGCATAATTCTAGGAAAAAAAGCCAACTCAAAAGGATACTTAGAAGGATTAAAATTAGGAACTTTCATAATTATCGTCTTCACATTGCTAACTTTACTAACAAACGAAAGTTTAAAGTTAAAAATACTACTTTATGATTTAATAATTCTAACAACTGCTATATTAGGTGGAATGATTGGTATTAATAAGAAATAATTGGACAAACAAAAAATTCTATATTACAATAATGTTGAGGTGAAAAATATGCCAAAATTGGTCAAAATTTTAATAGGACTAACTGCTATTATTATCGTTATTGTAATAGGATTTTTAATTTATGTAAATACTGCCTTTATGAATAAAGAGGACATAAAAGAAAATCTTGCAAAATATCTTAATATTTCAAAAGAAGACATATACTTTGAAAATATTGACTTAGAAATGAAAAAAAATCAATATGAAGTAGATTTTTATTACAACAATAATGAATACGAAGCAAAAGTTGATGCAAAAGAAGGAAAAATAATTTATACAGATTTTACTTCTGTTACAACAAATAACCCAGCGAATCAAAACACCCCAGAAATAACTTTAGAAAAGGCAAAAGAAATAGCTTTAAAGTATGCCAATCTAAATGAAAGTAATACTACATTAGTAAAAGCCAGAGAAGAAATTGATGATGGAATAACAGTCTATGAAATTGAATATAAGGATAACACTTATGAATATGATTTTGATATATCTAAATCAGGTGAAATTCTAAATTATGACAAAGACAGACTTTATGATTAAAAAACTTCAGAAAAACTTCTGAAGTTTTTTTTAGTCTAAATGACTAGTAACATAAATAGTAGGATATTTAACATGAAAATTTCTATGTAAAACTAATTGCTTTTTTATTTTTTCCTCTAAATTAGTAACTTGTCGTAAAGTAAGTCTAGAATCCATCTCCACAATCATTTGTAATTTATAATATTTACCATAACGAATTAAAAAAAGTTTCACTTTTTCAACCCCAGGGATATTCAAAAGGAACTCTTCAATCTCCCTACTCAACTTAGAATCTGTTTCTACTTTCCCAATTAAATTCATTGAATTTTCTATTAAAATTTCCAAAGACGTTTTAAAAACTAATAAACCAAGAATAATTCCAACTATCAAATCTACATAGCGAAAAATAAGAATTTTATCAGAAAATTGTAATAATATAGTTGCAACTACAACACCAAGTGAAGAAAACAAATCCATCTTAGATTCTGAAAAAGAAGTAATAAGCAACTGACTGTTAATCTTTTCTCCAACAAAATAAAGAAAAAACAAAACAACCAGTTTAACTACCAAGCAAACAAGCAAAATCCATAAAACCAAAATATTAGGAATATGCCAACTACTAAACATCCCATTGACGACAATAAAAATAGAAAGTAGTAACAAAAGCACTCCTACAAACAAGTTAGTAAGATACTCAACTTTTCCAAAACCAAAAGGATGACTTTTAGTAGGTTGTTTCCTAGAAAACTTTGCACCTATAAAAGACACAATATCAGTAATAAAATCACTAAAAGTTTGAAGACCATCAGCCAATAACGAACTAAATTGAAAAATCAATCCACCTACAATTTTAAATACAGAAATAATCAAATTAGAAATCATACTAAATACTAAAACACTTGCTTCTTTACCCATAAAATTATTCCTTTCCTAAATCATTAGTTATATAAATTGTTGGATATTTAACATGAAAAGATCGATGAGATACCAAAGCTTTCTTCAAACGACGTTCTAAATTAGTAACTCTTCTCACACTTAACTTTTCATCAACTTCTACTATTACATGAATCTGATAATAATCACCATATTTAATAAGCATCAACTTAGTATCCTTAACACCGCGAAAACCAAGAATAAACTGACGTATATCAGAAACCAATTTAGAATCTACTTCTGCTTCTCCAAGCAAAGATAACACATTTTCGGAAATAGTCTTAAAAGCCAAAGATAAAATCATAAGTCCAATAATACTAGAACCCACTATATCAGCATATTTAAGTATAGGAAAAAGATAAGAATATTTTAAAGATAATACAACTCCAAACACCATAATAGTAGAATATAAATCCGTTTTAGTCTCTCTTAATGAAGTAATTAATACTTGACTTCGAATTTTCATATTAGCAAACATTAAAAAAATTAAAACAACTAATTTTAATAAAAACACAGTCAAAAGTAATAAAAAAATACTATTATCCGGAAAAAAAGCTTCACTCGAGAAACCTTGAACAATAACATAAATACCTAAAATAACAAGTAACATACCAACAAACAAATTAGTAATATACTCTATTCTTCCAAAACCAAAAGGATGACTTTTAGTAGGTCTTTTCTTTGAAAGATGAACACCCAAAAAAGAAACCAAATCAGTAATAAAATCACTCAGTGTATGTATCCCATCAGCAAATAAACTTCCTAAATGAAAAAAGAGTCCTCCAAAAAGTTTAATAATAGAAATGATAAAATTATAAATCATACTAAAAACTAAAGCTCTTAATTCTCTAGTCATACCATACACTCCTATTCTAACAAAAATTATATCATAAAAATAAAAAAACTCTAATAAGAATTAAAGTTTTTGATAAACTTTACCATAATTCACAACACCAGAATAAAAATCTACATTTTTATCACGATCAATAATATGGTTAACATCACAATATAGATTCTTGAAATCATCTGACCTAGTTAATAAATCTCTCATATCATTTAAAAACACTTTATAGATATCATCTTCAAAAAACATATTTTCTGGATTCTCTTCCCCATATCTATTTCTTAAACGATTAACCGTATAATCTAAATATTCATTAACCTTCATATCCGGCATTCTATCCTTAGCAACAAAGAAGCTACGGATAAAAACCATTTCTATCGTCGTATTTCTATCTGCAGAAGAAATTAATTTACCATAAACATTCCTAGGTTCATCTTCCTTAGAAGAACGATGATCCTCTATAGCTTCCTTAATTATAATTTTCTGATCATCAGTAAAAAACTGTTTTATTCCCTCATCTTTCATAAACTTTTCTGCAGCTATCAGATGATGTCTCTTATGATCAATATATTTACCAACATCATGATAACTAGCAATCACAAAAAGCATATTAGAATCAAGTTGTAAATGAAAGGTTTCGTTTAAAGCAAATATTCTTCTAATAACCTCTGTTCTATGAATTGGACCATGTCCTTTATCATTTAACTCCCATAATGGAAAAACTTTCTTTTCTACATAATCACGAAGTTTTAAATCAACATTCTTTAAATAATATTCCATCTCATCAATTTGTAACTCACTTAAAATATTACTTTTCACTTGTTCAAAAGGTAAATTTAAAGCCATAAATTGATAAGTATAATAAAGTAATTGATCTAAAGAATAATCAGGATTTATCTCCTTCAACTCTAAAAACTTTTCTTTCATCATAACACCTCTTAAAAAGAAGTATAACACAAAAAAAGAAAAGTAATATTACTTTATCTCTTCTTTTAATAGCTTAATTTCTCTTTTTACTAAAAATTTCTTCCATCGATAATTTTTAGGTAATACTTTAATTAATATTTCACGAGATACAAGTTCACGCTTATAATATTCATAAAATAATTGATCTTTTTTTTCTAACAGTACAGGGCCAAAAAAGTAATCTTTTTTAGAATACTTTTTATGTCCTTTAGAAAATACTGATATTTGATATATGTACTTTCCTGTTCTTATTAATTCTTCATTAGAAATATAAAAATGATGCTTACAAAGAAAGCGTTTTACATCCTCTTGATAATTATTTGGACTAAGAATAATAGTATCTACTTTCTTTAATACTTCCATATGATCTTTAAAAATACCAATCATATTTCTTCCACCCATTCCAGAAATAATAATTGTATTAATACCATCACTATAAGTATCTAAACCATTCCCCAAACGACATTCTATTTTATCATCCATATGATATTTTCTTATGTTTTCTCTTGCATGATTAAGAGGTCCCTCCGCCACATCACTCGCTATAGCTTTAATATTTTTATTTTTTTGTACTAAATAAATATCTAAAAAAGCATGGTCACATCCAACATCTAAACAAAAGGAATTAGCTTCCACTAAATCCCCTATTTTTTTTAATCTATCATTAAGTTTCATTAATCAGTTAAAAAATCCTTTAATTTTCTAGAACGAGATGGATGTCTTAACTTACGCAATGCTTTTGCTTCAATTTGACGAATTCTTTCACGTGTAACACCAAAGATTTGACCAACTTCTTCAAGCGTACGACATTGCCCATCATCAAGTCCAAAACGCAAACGTAATACTTTTTCTTCACGATCAGTAAGTGTACCCAAAACACCTTGAAGTTCTTCTTTTAACATTTCAATAGTTGCATATTCTTCAGGTCCCATAGTTCTCTCATCTTTAATAAAATCTCCTAAGTGAGAATCATCTTCTTCACCAATTGGTGTTTCTAAAGAAACTGGATCTTGAGAAATTTTATATACTTCACGAACCTTTTCAATAGAAATACCTAACTTTTTAGCAATTTCTTCATCTGTTGGTTCCCTATTTAAATCTTGTGTTAATTGACGTTGAACACGAGCAAGTTTATTAATAGTCTCTACCATATGTACTGGAACACGAATAGTTCTAGCTTGATCTGCTATAGCTCGAGTAATTGCTTGACGAATCCACCAAGTTGCATAAGTAGAAAATTTATATCCTTTAGTTGGATCAAATTTGTCAACTGCTTTCATAAGTCCCATATTACCTTCCTGAATTAAATCCAAAAATAACATACCTCGCCCTACATATCTCTTCGCTATACTAACAACTAAACGTAAATTAGATTCAGCAAGCATTCTTTTTGCTTCCATATCTCCTTCTTCGGCACGTTTAGCATATTCAAATTCTTCATCACTAGTAAGCAAATTAATACGCCCAATTTCTTTTAAATACATACGGACTGGGTCATTAATTTTAACATCCTTAGATAAAGTTAAATTTTCTATTGGCACTTCTTCAGTAATTTCTTCAGCTGTTACATCATCGCCACCATCCTCAGATACGATATCAATTTCTGCTTCCATTAAAGCATTATAAAGTTCATCTAATGTATCACTGTCAATATCTAATCCTTTTAATTCATCAGCTAACTGTTCATAAGTAATATACCCCTGCTTTTTCCCCAACGCTAGTAACTTTTGTTTTCTCTCTTCAATTGTTTTAATTTCTCCAACCATTCTTATTATCTCCTATCCGTAACTTCCGAATCTTATCAGCAATCTCAGCTTGTATAATAGGGTCAACTTCTTTAGACAATGAATTAGTAAGTCTCTTAATTTCTTGAGCTCGACTATATTCTCGAATTACTCCAAAATATTCAAACAATTCATCTCTAGTAGTAGACTCTAAATAATCACTTGCTAAAATATCATTAAGAAAGTTTACAACTTCTTCTTTATCTTGAACATAAGTATAAAAATCTGGAATATTAATCTGACCATATGTTGTATAATAATAAACTATTTCACTTGCTAATAAACGACTTCCCTCATTAGGAAATATGATTCTTTCCTTCTCAAATTGATTAATAACCCAATCATTATTAAGCATAAAATAAAGAACCTGTTCTATAGCTTTTTCATACTTTGTTTTTTTCTTTGCCTTCTGATATGTAACTGCAGTTATTTTTTTTCTTGATTTAGGTTTATCTAATTCACGAAAACGCATTTCCAGTGTATTATAACTCAAATCAAACTCTTTTGCAAGTTTTTTTAATATTATTTCTACTCTAATAGGATCTTGAACTTTAACTGTTTCTTGTAATACTTGATTAATATACAAAGCTGTTTCCTCATCACTACGAAAATCCACTTTTTCTTTTAATTTGCGAAGTTTAAAATCATTAAATGTAATTGCACTATCCAACAAATTAAGAAAACTTTCTTTCCCATGATTTAAAATAAAACTATCAGGATCATCAGGATTAGGCAGAACTAACACTTTTGCTTCTATTTCTTCTTCTAAAAGCATATCACCAATGTTTATTGTTGCATGAACGCCAGGATCATCACCATCTAAACATAAAATAACATTAGTAGAAAGCCTTTTAATTAATTCCAACTGTTCACGAGTAAGAGCAGTTCCCATCAAAGCAACTGTATTACGAACTCCTATCGTACTAGCACGAATAACATCCATAAAACCTTCCATGACAATAACCGATTTCTTAAGTCTACATTCTTCCCTTGCAACATGATAATGATATAAAAGTTGTCCTTTTTTAAAAATCGGTGTTTCCTTTGTGTTTAAATATTTATTTTGACCATTATTTTGATAAATTCTCCCACTAAACCCAACTACCTTACCAGTTAAATCATACAAGGGAAACATTATACGATTAATATAAACATCTCTATCATCACTAGATAAACCAATCTTATTTAAATCACCCAAATTATATTTTTTATTAACCAGTAAATTAGTCAAATCATTACTATTATTTAATGATAAACCAATCTCAAATTCTTTAATAACACTATCGTCAATTTTACGAGTTGCTAAATAATTTCTAGCATCTTTACCTAATTTAGATTGTAAATTATTTTGAAAATATTTTAAAGAAAACTGATAAGCATCATAAAATGAATCAAACATTGTATTTTTTTTCTTAATATGAACACTAGAAACATCTATTCCTACTTTTTCTCCTAAATAATGCAATGTTTCCCTAAAATCCATATGTTCATAATTCATTAAAAAAGTAAAAACATTACCTGTAGCATGACAAGAAAAACAAGTATATATCTGTTTTTCTCGAGAAACACACAAAGAAGGATTGGAATCATCATGAAAAGGACAAACACCAAAAAAATTTTTCCCTCTAGCAACTAAAGGAATTCTTTCACCAACGATATCAACAATATCGCACTTACTACGTATTTCGTTTGCAAGTTCATTATTCATTGACACCACTCCTATAAAACATTACTAATTATATCACATTTTTATAATTTTTTCCACTACTTCTATAATTTTTATATCACTTAACTTCCCCCATAAAACTGATAAAACACATCATAAGAAACTAAAATATCATCTATTAAAAACATAAAAAAAGAATCATCAAAACCTCAACCAATACTATGATAAAAAGCAATCTGTGAATTTTATAATTTCTGTTCTAAATAAAGATAATAATCCCACCAAAAATCTTCAAATCTAAACCTCTCTAATTAACTGTCTATTGTAACATTATATAAAATTGAATTTGCATCCTTAAAAAATATCTGCAACAAATGCTTTAGGATTTGTAACACGATTATCAGACGAAAAAAAAGCGAGGTCTAAAATAGAGAGCATAATCCTTTGCAACTAAAAATCCTTCCTTTATAAATTCCTTTACTTATTTAACATTCCAAGTCAAAACTCTCTTTGTTCCAACAAAATCGCCAAATGCTGAAACTATATCAAATAACTTCATAACATCACCTACTTAGTATTCTAATTACTAAAAAAGAAAAAACCTAACTAAATTAAGTTTTTTCTTAAAAAAGTATCCACATTTTGATCAATATAAACATCTATTTGACATTTATCAACCATTTTAATAAATCCAAGACCAGAAACAACTAAATCTTCACCATACTTCACCTGATATGATGTCTTATTCAAATTCCTTAAATCATCCTTATTACTAGAATTAAGAAGTCTTTTAACTTTTAAATCATTTGATACATACAAAGTAAAACTATTTTTTACTCCATCGATATAATCAACCCTTACCAAATTTTCAATAAGAATAGATTGGTTTTTACGAATTTGATAAGTCTTAGGTTTTATTTCCTTAACAGGAGATATTTTTTTTACCATCCTAGTATCAACAATATTTAAAATAGAACCACTATCAATAAGTCCAGGCGTATCAATCAACGTCAAATAATCATTAATCTCTATAGTAATGGTATTTAATGTAGTACTTGGAAGTGGAGACATAGTAATCTCCTGAGTTTTATTAGAATAATTTTTAATAAGTTTATTAATTAAACTACTTTTCCCAGCATTTGTATGACCGATTGCATATACATTTTTACTTGTTTGATAATATTTAATGCGCTTCAATAAATAGTCAATATTATAATTTTTATTAACACTAACAACTATTATTTCCTCAAAATTCAAGTTCATATTCTTAAAATATTGAATTAACTTTTCCTCTTTAACAGACTTTGGTAAGGCATCCTTTTTGTTTAATACCAATATCATCTTATTAGGTACTAGTCGACGTACCATTTCTATATCCTTATCAACATTTAATAGATCTGTAATATAAAGCACTAAATCTTTCGTTTCACCAACACTTCTAAGAATAGATAAATATTCTTCATTAGACTTAGCAATCATCTGATATTCACCATAATTTTTCATTCTAAAACATCTTTGACAAATATCATTTTCTAAACTAGTAGTATAACCTTCCTGTAAAATATTTTCATCTTGTAACAACACTCCACAACCCATACACTTCTTTTCACTAGTCATAATACTTACCTCTCTTAAATTCGCCTCTTTTTTCATACCTACGAACAATTTTATCTTCCCAAAATCTATTAAGTCCGGTGATTTTTAAATCCTTCTTTCCTAAAGGATCAACTAAAATAGTCATAATATGAAATCTCTTACCAGCTAAAACATCAGTAACAATTTGATCTCCAATCATTACCATCTCTTTTTTCTTTAAATGATATTCTCTCTTAATTTTTTTCAATCCTCTAGTAGACGGTTTCATACACCAACTAACTCCACCAACACCTAAGTCTTCCATATATGGTTTGATACGCCTTGTATTATTATTTGATGCAATAAATATCAAGAAATCATTTTGCAAACTTTTAATTAATTTCTTAGTATTTCTAGGACATTTTTCATGTTCAATTAACCCAAGGGTGTTATCTAAGTCGAAAACAAGGCAACGAATGCCTTTCTCCTTTAATTTTTGATAATCTATTTCGAAAATATTCTTTCGATACATTGTAGGTTTAAAAATCCCCATAATATCACCTATGAACCATTATACACTAATTTTTACATTTCGTCTAATTATTTACACGTTGAATAACCATATCCGTAAAAGGAGTAATAGCTTCAAAGGTATAACCATGACTTTTACCATAATCAATAATCCTACCAATAGCATCCTTAGTTGCAACCTTAATATCATGCATTAAAACCATATTAACTCTATCATGAGAAAGACTATTAATAACAAAATTAGCAATCTCATCAGCACTAAATTTTCCACCTTCAGCATCACGTGAATCAATATTCCAATCATAATAACGATATCCACGATTAACTACTTCCTTGGTCAAATAACTCATGATACCTGAGGAATAACGCCTACTTATTGTATTACTAGAACCTCCGGGAAATCGGATCAACGTAGACTTCTCACCAGTAATTTTTTCAACTCTATCTGAAACTATTTGTAAATCATTAAAATAAGAATCAGCAGATGCATAAACAATAGAATAATCATGACTCGCAGTATGAAGACCAATGGAATGACCTTCATCATATGCTCGTTTAATTAAATCATCAGGACCACCACTAGTAACGAAAAAAGTTGCTTTTACGCCTTTTTCTTTTAATACATTCAAAATAATGTCTGTAGTTCCACTTCTAGGGCCATCATCAAAAGTAAGATAAATTACACCTTTTTTTACAGGTTCCATCACAACAACTGTTTGTACAATCTTAGTAACATTTCCAGCCTCATCAGTAGCCTCATAAATTTTTTGATATTCTCCAGCTTTACTAGTATCAACCACACCAGTAACTTTTACTTTAACATCTGTAGAACAATTATCACTAACTTGATAAGTAGATGGGGAAAACTCATCTCCAACCATTAACATCAAAGTCTGTGAAGAATTCAAAGTTAATTTAGGATTTTCGGTATCTTTATAAACAATTTTTCTCTCAACAACAGTACGATTACCATAAGTATCCTTAACTTCATATCTCATAACACTACCCTTTTTTTTAACAACCACTAAATTAGTAATATCTCCATCATAATTATCAATAGCTCTATAATCATCAAATAAATATTTTTTAGTATTAGGACAAATATATAATGCATTTTTATTTGTAGAAAACTCTATCTTCGGTTTTTTATTATCTACAACTTTAACAATTCTAGTTTTAGATACAGTATGTCCTTGATAAGAAACTGTATAAGTAATAGGATACACTCCTATTTTTTTTGTATTCACTTTTCCCTTTACTTTTACAGAGTTAGTAATATTTTTACCTTGATAACTAGATAAATATCCAGCCTCTTTATAATTTCCTTTATAATCAACAACTACTACACTTGATCCCTCTAACCGAATTCTAGGAAAAAAAACTATCTTATAAGCAAATAATAAACATATACCAATAATTAGAAATAAAACACAAATAATAATCCTTCTAATTTGAAAAGAAGTTAACCTCTTTTTTTGTAAAGCATTTAATTTTTTTCTTTGACTAGAGATTTTACAATAATTCTTTAATAAATTCTTCTTTCCCATATTATCACTCTCGCTACCATAATTATACTAAAATTAACTGCTTATGTCTATATTTCTATTATGCATCAAATTGCTTATCTTTAATAAATTCTCTTAAAATTTTAGTAAGAGCTCTTTTTTCTATTCTAGAAACATAGCTCCTAGAAATATGCAATTTTTTAGCAATTTCTTTTTGAGTTTCTTCATCATGATTATAAAGACCATATCTTCTAATTAATATCTCCCTTTCACGAGGCAATAAAACTCCCATATATTTCTTTAACAACAAAATATGATCTTTCATATTAATATCTTCAACGAAATCTGGTTTTGGACTTTTTAATACATCCTGTATAGCAATTTCATTTCCATCTTTATCAAAACCTACAGCTTCATTAATAGAAATATCCTTACTATATTTATTATTACTACGAAAATACATAAGTATCTCATTTTCAATACATCTAGCACAATAAGTAGTAATTTTTACTCCTTTATCCCGAGAAAAACTATCAACTCCTTTAATAAGACCAATTGTACCAATACTAATTAAATCATCTGCATCACCATTTTTAGAGTCAAACTTTTTTACAATATGAGCAACCAATCTCAAATTATGTTCAATTAATTGATTACGAGCATTTCTATCCCCACGCTCTTTTTCTAAAATATACTTTTCTTCTTCACTAGAAGTAAGTGGTTCAGGAAAAACTTCATTAGAATAAGATCCTGTAAAACAAAAAATATCTTTTAACATAGAAAATAATTGAAAAAACATATAATCACCCAATAGATTATATGTTTTTTATTGTCAAATTATAAAGTTTTTTGTCTTAACTACAAAATTAACAAAATAATATTGACAAATAACTTTTATTACTATTTACAATTATAACAAAATAATTTTTTATTTTATCGATTCGTCCATCCAATTTTTGATAACAACATTTCTAAAGAAGATTTCAAAAATTGCTTATTCATCCAAATTGAATAAATAACTACTATACCAAGACTTAAAATATCTAAATATAAATTTCTTTGATAATAAATAACAATAGCAAAAGTAAAAATCAAAATAGTTTTTATAAAAAGACCTTTCTCATAAGTAATATTAACATATTTTTTTAAATCAAAATGACGGTAAACCATCATCACCAAATAAGAAATTGCTGTAGATAATGATGCAGCAAAAAGGCCAATAAAATGAATTAAACCAACATTTATAATAATATTAATAATAGCACCAATTATAGATGTAGCTGCTACTTGTTTCGTCATTTTTTTAGCAATATAAACTGCACTATATAAACAAATAACAACATTAAAAACCGCACCTAAAACTAGAATTGGAATATAATAGAAGGCCGCATCATAACTTTTATTAACTAATAAAGGAAATACAAAAGGCATACAAGCAATCATACCTACACCTAAACAAGAAAATAATTTAGTAATTGTATTTGATATATCAGAGAAAAATTGATCACGATCAGGACTATTAATATGAAGGGCAGCTGATTCACTCCAAGACAAATTAAATATACCCAATAAACTAGATAATATCGTTGGAAATTTATTACTAACCGCATAAATCCCATTAGCAGCTGCTCCCATAACTGCCGTAATAATTGTTCGATCAGATACATTCACAATCCACCAACTAATACCATTAGGAACAAGAGGAATAGAATACTTATACATCTCTTTAATTAATCCTTTATCTTTTTTCTTAAAATCAATAAATTGCCACATTTTAATTCGAATAAATAAATACAAAGCTCCTAATCCATTTGCAATAGCCATTGAAGTAATCATTCCAAAAGCTCCCAATCTAAATACTACAATCAGTAAAATATTTAAAAGAATAGTACTAACGCCTGTGATAATACAACTAATAGCATAATCAATCGTCCTACCTACTCCCCTAGCAATCTGCAAAAAGTTACCAGAGAATGTACAAATAACAATATCAAACAAAATAAGAAAACGATAATCAAATTTCCAAAAACATGAAACAATTAAATATCCAATAATAAAGATTAATAAAGAAAAAAGTAAAATAATAAAATTATTACTAAAAACTCTCTTTGTTTCTTTCTTATCTTTACGACAATCAACTAAATAACGAAAAACACTCATTTCAAGTTCCATAGTAATAATAGGAACAATTAATGTAACATATGTCGTTATTAAATCAACAAAACCATATTCCTCTGTTAATAAATAACTAGTATATAAAGGTAATAATAGAAATGAAATTAACTGAGTACATACCTTACCAGCAAAAATAATAATTGTATTTTTAGCTAACTCTCTCTTCTTGTTCATAAGTTATCTCCTTTAATTTTTTTCTAAATAGTAAATAATAAATTCCAATTCCTACGCTAGCACCAAGTGTATCTAATAAAACATCGCTAAACTGTCCACTTCTCCCTGAAACAAATAATTGATGAAATTCATCACTGCAGGCATATAAAAAGGCTAAAAAAATAGCTAACAATATTAATCTACGACTAGAAATTGAAAATTCTCGTAAAAAACTAATTAAAGCAATTCCTAATACAAAATAAATAAAAAAATGTGCCAATTTTCTAACTGGAACAAAAAATAAATCAATTACCAGTTTTTGTTGTTTATCATCCAAATCAAAGCCCAAAATCGAACTAGCTTGAATAATAACTCCTTCACTCTTTTTTGTAGATGCAGCAGAATTATCCATAGAAAACATAAAAATAATTATCATACACAATATAACAAAAGAACCTTTAATAATTTTTTTTATCATATTATCACCTAAACATAATAATAACATAAAAAATAAATAAAATCCATTTGCCTAATACAACAATTACTAATCTTTAGAATACCAAGTAGTCGCTATCTTTTCACGACTAATCCAAACACCATTTTGATAAGTATTTAAATATGTAGTATAACCACGTCTTCCTATTTGAACAGACTCTGTAGAATAAGTCTTACCACCCATAGCATCTTTATTCGACCAAAAATCAATGTGAGCTTCTCCTCCAATAGCATATGCCGAAACATAAATTGGATAAGAATACGTATTTTTAAATTGAAAATCAACATTCCAACCACTCGAGTAACTAGCAACAGTTGCATCTAATCCTCCTGGTACATATGGGGATTTAGCAGCATGAGGATACCTTTTAACTATTTCTAAACCACCTAGTAAAGCCGCATTATAAACAGTAGTAGCAATTTGACAAACGCCATTACCAACATATTCATAATAAAAAACATAACCCTTCTTATTATACGGTCCAGCATATTTATAAAATGAAAAAATTTCACCAGGCATAATAATAGCACCATCAATATAATCCAAAGCCACTTTCAAATTAGTAGCACGAGAAATATATGGATTAAAAGTCGTAGTAAAAGAAGAAACTTTAGTATCTATACTTTTGTATTGTTCATTATTAATGGCTTTATCAACCTTTCCAACTAAAGAAATTGGCATAGTAAAATTCATCGTTTGGAAAGATTCCAAAAGAATGGACAAACATTTTTGAACATCTAATGAAAACCCATCTATACCATCAACATACCGTAAGTTTCTATTATCATCAATTGAAAGATATCCATCTTTTTTTACAACGTCCGTTTGCAATTTTAATGTATACAAAAACTTCTCCAAAATATCTTCATCATAAGAAAATAAATAATGAAAACTATTTTTTTCTTTATTAACTAAATCATCATACAATTCAAAAAAACTTAACGAATTTTGATATTGAATAACTTGACGAATAACCTTTTCTTTATCGATTTTAAGACCTAACTGACGATAACTATAACTATATTCTCGATTATTACACAATAACGTTATTTTTTCATCTAATATTTTGTCAGAATATTTATCAACAATGCTATTTAATGAATCAAAAGAAACATCAGAAATTGAATATTTACCTAAATAAGTATTAGGTAAAACTTTCGAATAATAAGGTCGAACGATAATATAAGAATATAAAAAAAAGCCAAAAATACCTATAATAAGAAAACAAAAAATTATTAATACAATAACTCCCTTTTTATTTAACAAATACCATATATTTTTTTTCTCTTTCATATTAACCACTCAATGCTATCCATAAAAAATATATCAAAAAAAAGATAAAAAGTAAATGAAAAGGAGCACTAATTAGTAACTCCTTCTTTTTCTTTACGATTAAGGACCGCTTGATAAGCTTCCTCCTCATCATTAAAATAAATCACTTCATTTTTTAATTTTTGATATGTTTCATTTCCTTTACCAAGAATTAAAACCATATCTTTCGTTCCCGCCATATTAATCGCTTTTTGAATAGCCTCACGTCTATCAATTACTATTTCATAATTATGATATTTATCTTTTACAGTCTTTACAATGTCATTACATATATCTTTAGGATCTTCACTTCTAGGATCTTCATAAGTAAAAATTGCATATGTTGCATTTTTAACCACAACCTCACCTACTTGTGACCTCTTAATATAATCCCTTTCTCCCGCCTGACCGATTACTACAATACTACGATTAATATCTAATGTATGAACAAAATTTAAAAGCTTCATAATACCATTAGGTGTATGAGCATAATCAACCATTACAGAATATGGTGTATTAGTATTTAGCAAATCAAGTCTACCATTAATTTTTATTTTTTTGATACGTAGCAATGCTTTTTCCATTGAAACACCAGCACAAAGAGCAGATAAAAGACCAGCAGCTAAATTATAAACATTAAAATCGCCTAACAATGGGCTATCAACTTCTACTACTTCATTTTTATATTTAAAATGAATTATTGTATGTGTAGAATATACTTTGAAATCTACTATTTGTAAAGTAGCATTATCATTCATACCATAAGTAACTATTTTTCCATTACAAACAGATTTAACTTGTTCATAATATGGATCATCTATATTTAATACACAATAACCATCTTTTTTTGTTTGTCTAAATAATTGTTTTTTACATTCCAAATAATTCTCAAAACTTCCATGAATATTCAAATGCTCAGACGTGATATTAGTATAAACACTAATATCAAATTGAAAAGTTTGAAGTCTTCCTCTAAAAAAAGCTTCACTACTTGCCTCCATTGCAACATATTGACACCCACAATCTAGAAACTCCTTAAAATAAGCATAAAGCAAATGAACATCTGGAGTTGTATTAGGATTATTTCCAGTAAACTTAGCACAATTTCTACCATTAGTTCCAATATACCCACATATATCGTTACCAATTAACGTCTGCATAATAGTTGCTGTAGAAGTTTTACCATCAGTACCAGTAACCCCCAAAATTTTTAATTTCTGATCTGGATAGTCATAAAATTTTTGACACAAATAAGGAAGTTCTCGATTTGTATCAGGCACTTTTATAACAGGAATCAAAACATTTCCTACATTACGACTAACAACAATAGCACTAGCACCGTGTTTTATTGCATCATCTATAAAATCATGCCGATCAGCAGTAACACCCTTTGTGCAAACAAATAGATCTCCTTTTTCACACTCCTTTGAATTTATTTTTATTGCCTTAATTGTTACATCTTCTAAAACTCCAGGATATAATTCACTAAGCTTTTTCATACTATCACCCAAAAACATTATACAGTAAAAAAAACTAAAAAAAAAGACTTTTCCTTGCTATCCTCATGTATTTATTCTAAAATGTAAGAGGGTGAAATTTATGAAAACATTTATTATAGGAGCTGGTAGTGACTTAGGAGTTCATATCGACGGAGCTCATCTAGGACCAGTTCAATTAATGAACGATTTAAAAGGATTCTACAAAGGAGAAAATATCTCTTTAGTACAAGATAAAAATATTATAAAAAGTAGAAATTTATCAGATTTAAGGAAAAACGACTATGAAATAGAAAAATTCAATACAAAATTATACCAAACTATCCTAGAAAAAATAAAAGATGGATACTTTCCTATTACTATTGGTGGTGATCATTCTGTAGCCATCGCTAGTGCGTTAGCTAGTGCTAAAACACACGAAAACATAGGAATCATATGGCTTGATGCTCATACTGATTATAATACTTTTGATACTACAGTTACTGGAAACATCCATGGGCTTCCACTTGCAGCTATTACAGGATATAAAAATGGAGAATTAAGATATTTTCATGACGGAAATATTATTCAACCTTCAAAAACCGTTGTGGTTGGAGCTAGAAGTATTGATGACTGGGAAAAAGATAATATTAAATATTCTGGGATTACCGTATTTACAACTGAAGATATTAAACAAAAAGGTATAGAAGCAATTATGGAAGAAGCTTTTAGAATAGCAGGAGAAAAAACTAAAGGAATACATATTAGTTATGACCTAGATTTAATAGATCCTGAAGTGGCACCAGGAGTATCCATTCCAGTATTTGATGGAATTTCAGAAGAAGAAGCAATGAAAATAAATGAACTAATCATGAAACATTTAGATAAAGTTGTTTCATATGATTTAGTAGAATTTAACCCACTTAGAGATGAAAATAGAAAAACAGAACAAATAGCCATTAATTTACTAGCACAAATAATAAGAGCTATAGAAAATAAAGGAATATTTGAAAATAAGAAATATTAAACTGCGTAATAGCAGTTTTTTCATACAATAATTTTTCAAATCAAGCACAACATAAACTAGTAAAATATACATTCGATTATCTTTAAATTCACAAACTCTTTCTTTACCACATATAACTACTACCACCTTCTCGAAATTTTTTCTACTAAATACCAGTTTATCCATCTTCCAACAAAATAAAACAATATTTACTATTATAATTACCAAATATAACTTATAGTAATTAAAAATCTCTTGTTTTAACTTTTTCTTTGACTATATGTAATTGATATTAAAATTTATAACCACAATAATTTTTTTACTCTCAAGATATAATATTAGTTAAATAATTTAATAGCTACAGCATTTTGATGAATATACGTATTTTTTACTTAAATTAGTATATAAAAATCCTTTCTTAACTAACCTTATAACTATCCATTTTCTATTGTAAATCAACAAAAAAGAGCGACTATAACTTCGCTCTTTTAATAATTTCTATCTCTCAAAAATGGAGGCAAATCAAAATCACCATCATCATTAATAGAATCATTAGAATCTAACATTTCCGGTGCTTTTTCATTAATACTTGAACTCCTTCTTGTTGGTGCAACATTACTAAACACCGGTTCTTTTACTTCAGTTTGTGATATTTTTTTATCAAAACCAGTAGCTATTACAGTAACAATAACTTCATCAGATAAATTCTCATTAATAACTGAACCAAAAATAGTATTAATATCAGTATTAGCAGCATTACGAACAACTTCCGCTGCTTGTTCTGCTTCAAATAATGTTAAATTAACACCACCTGTAATATTAATAATAGCATCAGTTGCTCCAGTAATTGGCGTTTCAAGAAGAGGAGAGGAAACAGCTTGTTTAGCAGCTTCAATTGCTCTATCTTCACCCATACCAATACCGATACCAATAATAGCATGTCCACTCTTCTCCATTACAGCTTTAACATCAGCAAAATCCAAATTAACAAGACCTACAACAGCAATCAAATCTGAAATAGATTGAACACCTCGACGAAGCACATTATCAACTTCCTTAAATGCTTCTAACATTGGAGTTGTCTTATCAATAATTTCTCTTAATCTATCATTTGGAATAACAATTAAAGTATCAACATGTTTCTTTAACTCATCAATTCCCTTTAATGCGTTATCCATTCTTCTTTTCCCTTCAAATGAGAATGGCTTTGTTACAATAGCAACAGTCAAAGCACCCAATCCTTGTGCAATTTCAGCTACAATTGGAGCAGCACCTGTACCAGTACCTCCACCCATTCCACAAGTAATAAATACCATATCAGCTCCAGCTAAAGCATCTTCAATTTCCTTTTTAGATTCTAAAGCCGCTTCTTTACCAACTTCAGGTTTTGCCCCTGCACCAAGCCCATCTGTTAAAGATGCACCTATTTGAATTTTAACATCAGCCTTAGAAGAATTTAATACTTGTAAATCGGTATTAGCAGCAATAAACTCAACACCTTTTACTCCTGACTCTACCATTCTATTAACAGCGTTTCCACCACCGCCACCTAAACCAATAACCTTGATTTTAGCTAACTGATCTAATTCTAATCCACCTATCATACCTAGTCCTCCTTAGTTATCAAAAAAATGTCCAAACACTTTGCTAATAATATTATCACTATTTACCGTCTTATCATCAGGAGACATCAACATTTGAACATCACTTTCTGATATCATACTGACATCCTTTCCCCGTAAAGACATCTTATCATCAAAATACCGTACCGCACCAAAAACACTACTATACCGATTGTGTCTTAGTCCCATCGTACTAATATTACATACCTTAGCAGAAACACCAAAAACAGATTCTACTAAATACTGAAATCCAGCTAACTCACTAAGGCCACCTGTTACTATTATATAACGTATTTCCCTATTTGTTAAGTTTTTTATTTCTTTTTTAGCTAAATTTAAAATTTCTTCTAATCTTGCTTCTACAACTTTAGAAATTCCAACTTGAGAAATCTCTTTTTTCTCATCCCCAATGGAAATTATTACCTTATCATTATTATCAGCATATGTCTGCATACTAACTGCAAATTGTTCTTTTAACTTTCTAGAATCTTCCTCTTTAATCTTAAAAATATAGGTAATATCCCGATCAACATTATGACTACCAATAGGAATAATTGCATTTTTAATTTGAATACCTTTATTAAAAACTGAAATATTAGTTGACTCTTCTCCAATATTAATAATAGCCCCAACTTTTCTTTGTAAATGTTCATTACGAACCGTATAATAATCTCCTGTGGAAGTAAAAGTTATATCAACAGTTTCTAAACCACTAAGTTTTAAAACTTCTAAAATCCTATATAATGGTTCTTTAGGAACAGTGGCAATAACCAATTTGGTTTCCAAAAAATTAGCTCGCATTCCCTTAGGGTCTTTAATATTTTCTTGTTCATCTACAGTAAAACTTATTGGAATAGCAGTAACTAATTCTTCCTCTTCACCCACTCTGCCAACCAAAGAATCCTTAATAACTCTATTCACATCTTCTCCACTAATATTATCTAAGACTTCAACAGACCCAGGAGCAATATTAAAAGAACATCCACATGGCGAAACTACTGCAATAACCTTTATAATCTTAATTCCTAACATATCATTGACTTTTTTCAAAGCAACTCTAACACTACAAACACACTTTTTTATATCAATAACCTGTCCTTTAGAAATGCCATCACTAGGACTATGAACAGACGCTAATACATGAAATTGACCTCGATGTTTTTCTAATACAACAATTTTAATACTATCTGTACCTAATTCAATACCCGTATAAACTTGACTCATGTAAGCATCTCCCATCTTAAAAACAATTATACTATAAAAGAAAAAAAAGGAAAAGAGTTTTTTAGTCTAAGATATATACATCATACAATCCTAAACTCTTAATTTTCTTTCCCTCTGTTAAAATATACTTAATTACCACTTGATCTGTTTGTCGGCACCCACCATATTCATGTGGATTAACCAAAAATAAAGAACCTTTAGATTTTTTTATAGTATCTAACAAATAATCACTACCACGATATCCTAAATTACCAAGATTAATTAAATCCAAATAAGAAATATCCATCTCTAAAATTAATTTAAAATAATATGCATCGGAATTAATAAATATTATTTCTTTATCTTTGTTTTTATTCATATAATTTAAGACACGTTTCGTAAACTTATAATTGGAAGGGTTAATATAACGATATTCAAAATGGTTAATATCATTAGGATAATTAGAAAATGAAAAATTATTATTATAAGCATTCAAGAATGCTAAAAACAAAACACAAATAATACTAAATGGTGCATAATAAACATATTGTTTTTTTATGTTCTTACAAACTACTAATAAAAAGGCTAAAAAAGAAATAAAAAAATGGTAAACATCAACAATTGGAATAACTAAACTATAAAAACATAAAGCATAATAACCAACTATATCATGTTTATCTTTCTTTATAAAATAAATAGTACCAACAAACATCAGTATAGTTGCTATAGCAAGAATAAAATCTAATTTATGATTTCCAGAAAATTCAAAAAGTCCTAAAACACATAAGTTAATAAAGGAATAAAAACTTCCTGTAAGTAATAAATAAATAATAAAAATCAAAACAGGTATCAAAAAGCCAAAAAATCTTTGCCTTAGGACTTTCTTTTCTTTTATATAGTAAAGACTAGGAAATAGCAAACAAAATCCAACAGTTTGTTTAGTAAGTATCAAAAGACCTAATAAAAAACCAACTAAATAATGAGACCAAAAATATTTTGAAACAAAATTCTCTTCTATATAAATAACAATAACTAATAAAACAAACAAAAAGAAATTATAATTAGGAAAAGAAAAATTTACTGGAAAAAAGAAAAATAAAAAGAAAAGAAAACTTTTTTCATGATACATCCTATTCAACAAAATAAAACAAAATGTTACAACAATAGCATTAACAACATGAAACACTAACATACTAGAACCAAAAAGATAAAAAAATAAAGACATAAAAAATGGATAAAAAGGAGTGAGTACCATATTAAAATCTAAATATGGAACTAAACCATGATACAAATTTACACTAAAACCATAATTCCATATTTCATCTACATTAACAGGACTACATACTAAATTAAAAAACAACACAATAATAAAAATTAAAACATATTTAATATTCTTCATAACAGTCCCTCTTTTTTTTATTCTCCAAAAGCAATTTATTTCTATATAAATTTCAACACTAACCTTTTATAATTTAATTTCGATTTATTCCATAATTTGAAAGTGATTCCCATTATCTAAATAAAGAATTCCTTTTTTATTTTCTAATTGACTTAAAACATCATTATAATAATTAATCATATTAAATTTAGTTAAAGTTAAATAAACCATATTTCCATCATCCATATATAATAAGAAACGATCTTTATCATAATCATTGGGTTGATATTCAATGTCAGAAATTTTACCCAAAATATCTTTTTTAATATTAGTCATTCCCTTTATAAAAGATTTATATTTATTATCAGGAACATAATTAATAAGTCTTGGAATCCGAAATAAATCAATTTGATTAAAAACATTCACCTCTTCTTCATCTGAAAAAACAACTGTTTGATTAATATTATTAATAAAAAGTGGCTCATTTTCTGTAACAGAAAACACTAAAACATGAAAAAATTCCCTTTTTATATCAACCTCAGAAATATATGGAGAAGATTCCAAATTTTTTTTCATTTTTTTTGTAGAAGAAAGCCAAAAACTAGGGTATTGATCTACATCAGCAACTTCCAAAATATAATCATCACTCAAATAAACAGTACCTTCAACAATTAAATTTTTAATTGGTAATTTTAAGAAAAAATACACAACAAAAGATAGTCCTCCTAATACTAAAAGAACTATAAAGCACGGTAACAATTTAATTTTCCTTTTTTTTACTATTTTTCTAGCCACATACATTACTCCCAATTAACAAATTCCTGTTCTGCTTTTAATTCAACCTGACATTCCTCATAAACCTTTTTTTGTACATACTCAATTAAATTTTTAATATCTTCACCTGTAGCATGATTATAATTAATAATAAAGTTGGCATGCTTTTCACTGACTTTAGCACCACCAATAGAATAACCTTTAAGCCCTGCATCATTAATTAATTTCCATGCAGACATTCCTTCTGGATTACGAAAAACAGAACCCGCAGATGGATAATTCAAGGGTTGAGACTCTATTCTTCTCTTACGTCTATCCTTAATAACTTCATCAATCGCTGACTTATCACCTTTATCTAAACGTAAAATCACCTCTAAACAAATATAATCAGGATGAGTCTTCAAAAAAGATGTTCTGTAATGAAAATTCATTTCCTTATTCTCAAGCTTAATCACTCTAAGATCAGGTGTCAAAACAGTAACATCCTGCACAACATATCCCATATCACTTTTATATGCACCAGCATTCATAAATACAGCGCCACCAACAGTTCCAGGGATACCACTAGCAAACTCTAAACCAGCAAGACCACGTTTAGCCACTTGCATAGAAAGTTTTACTAAAGAATAACCTGCACCAACTCTTAATTTAGAAGGATTAAGAAATTCTAGTTCATTGAATTCATCTAATCGAATGATAACTCCTTCGTATCGCTTGCTGCTAAATAACAAGTTAGAACCAAAACCAATGACTTTAAACCGAATATTATTATCCTTTAATACTTGCAATGTTTTTTTTAAACTTTCAATATTTTTAGGATAAACCATAGCAGATGCAATCCCACCAACTCGATAAGTAGTATACCTATCAAGCGATACTTCACGTTCTACTTTTCCTATATTCAATTTTTCCAATTGTTCAATAACCTGTTTCATTTTATTCACCAACTAACTTCGTTATCTCTTGGTATATCTTTGTAAGTGAGCCTTTTACACCAAAAGATTCACTTGCCTTTTTCATTGAAAAATATACCTCTTTATTAGATAAAATGTTATCTATTTTTTTTAACAGTACTTCCGGTTCAAAATCCTTTTCTTCTAAAATTTGACAAGCACCAGCATCTTCTAATTCTTTTGCATTCATATATTGATGATTGTGAGTTACATAAGGCGAAGGAATCAAAATGGAAGGAAGACCAATTCCTGTAATCTCAGAAATAGTAGAAGCTCCAGCACGAGAAACTATCAAATCAGTATCCTTCATAATTTGAATTAACTCTTCTGTAAAAGGAAGTAACACTACATTCTTAGGAATTTTAACATCTTTATAACCATCAAAATATGCTTGACCAGTAATAACTAAAACTTGATAACTTTTATTTTCAAAAAAACCAATAGTTTTCTTTAATTTTTCTGTCATAGTAATAGAACCCAAAGATCCCATAACAACTAAAACTAGCTTTTTAGAAAGAGAAAAACCAAATTTAGTTTTAGACAATTTTTTGATTGATAAGATTTCCTCACTTCTAGGATTTCCAGTATAAACCGTTTTTTTCTTAGGAAAATATCTTAAACTACCTGGTAAAGACACACAAATAATATCAACAAAACGAGATAAAAATTTATTAGAAAGACCTGGTATTGAATTCTGCTCATGTATCATAGTTTTAATATGCATTTTATGTGCTGCATACAATACTGGAGCAGTAATATAACCACCAACACCAATAACAATATCTGGCTTAAACTCCTCAATAATTTGTTTTGATTTTTTTATTGCCTTACAAAATTTACTAAAAACAGAAAAATTAGAAAAAATATTCTTTCTATTCAATCCCTCAACAGAAACGCCAACAAAAGCAATGCCACGTGCTGGTACAATATCTTTTTCCATCCGATTAGTAGTACCTACATATAAAACTTCACTATTTTTATCCTCTTTTTTTATCTTCTCTATAATCGCTAATGCAGGATAGATATGTCCTCCAGTACCACCTGCTGCTACAATTACTCTCATCCTCATCACATCCCAATTTATTAAATTTTATTCAAAACTATTAAAATATATCCCTAAATGATAAGAAAATTATACCTCATTCCAATAAATAAGTAAATAAAGTTAATTATTTTTTACTAATATATTTGATGCTTTAAAATCATAATCAACATGAAAATATAACATCATAAGAATCCTATTAATTTTATAAGTTTTCTTCTTTCAATTGTATAATATATCACATTACAAGATAAACATTGTCTTTTATATAAAAACATGTTAAACTATAATACAAGAAAAGAGGGATATAATGGCAAGTGTTGGAATCATCGCAGAATATAATCCTTTTCATAACGGACATTTATATCAAATTCAACAAATAAAAAAGAAATACCCTAATGATACAATCATTATTGCAATGAGTGGAAATTTTACTCAACGAGGAGAACCTGCAATCATTGATAAATGGAATC
Source organism: uncultured Bacilli bacterium (assembly GCA_944332635.1). Taxonomy (GTDB): domain Bacteria; phylum Bacillota_I; class Bacilli_A; order RF39; family UBA660; genus Faecimonas. The sequence continues at coordinate 2,115 of CALVKI010000068.1, read as the reverse complement.
GAGCAAAAATTGCCATTAATGAAGGAGCAGATTTAGTAGTAGAAATCCCTTATCATTTTGCTACTCAAAGTGCTGACTATTTCAGTTACGCTGGTATTACACTTCTAGAAAAACTAAAAGTAGAAAAATTAATTTTTGGCAGTGAATCTAATAATATTAATGACATTGCAGACATTGCAAAAGCACAACTAGAAAATGAAAATTTTGATAAATTAGTAAAAATATATTCTAAATTTGGCTATAATTATCCCACTGCTCTATCACTTACACTAAAAGATTTAACTGGTAAAATAATAGATACCCCAAATGATATCCTAGGAATTACATATATAAAAACCATTTTAAAATACGGCTACAAAATCAAGCCAGAATCTATAAAAAGAACTAACAACAACTATAATAGTAAAAAAATAAACGGATCAATTAGTAGTGCAACATCTATTCGGGAAAATATAAATAATCTAGAAAAAATAAAAACAACGATCCCACAAAAAACATACCAATTATTATCAAAAGAAACAATTCATAAAAAAGATGATTATTTTAGTTTCTTAAAATATAAAATTATTACAGAAAGCAATTTAGACCAATACCACTTAGTAGATAAAGATCTTGCAATAAGATTAAAAAAAGAAATATTACATTCTACTTCATATGAAGAACTAATACAAAAAGTAAAATTTAAACATCAAACATATAGTAAAATATCACGTGCACTACTTCAAATATTATGTAATTATACAAAATCACAAGCAAAAGAAAATAAAAATTTGGAATATATTCGCTTACTATCTTTTAATGATAAAGGCAAATCTTATCTAAATATACATAAAAAAGAAATAGAATTACCAATAATAAGTAAAATATCCAAAGAAAAAAACAGAATGTTAGAACTTGAATTAAATACCACAAAAATTTATGTTTTACCATATATAAATAGTGAAAGTGAATATAAAAAAGAATATCAATACAACCTATATAGAAAGGAAAAGGAAAATGATTAAAGAGAAAAAAAGTGGTCAATTAATTGTAATATCTGCACCAAGTGGGTGTGGGAAAGGAAGCGTAATTAATGGATTATTAAAAAAGAATAAAAATATGTGGCTATCTGTTTCAACAACTAGTAGAAAAATAAGAGAAAATGATATTCCAGGAATTACCTATAATTTTGTAACGAAAGAAGAATTTGAAAAATTAATAAACCAAGGATTTTTCCTCGAATACACTAACTATGTAGGAAATTATTATGGAACTCCAAAAGGAACAATTAAACAAAAATTAGAACAAGGAATAGATGTAATTCTAGAAATTGAAATTGAAGGAGCCGCAAACATTAAAAAAATGCTTCCAGAAGCCATCTTTATATTTATTCTTCCACCATCTTTAAAAACAATGGTAAAAAGATTAAAAAAACGTGGAACAGATTCTAAAGAAAAAATATTAGAACGTTTTCATACTGCATACAAAGAAATAAATGAAGTAACAAAATACAATTATGTTGTAGTAAACGACATTTTAGAAGAAGCTATTGATAAAGTAGATGCTATTATTAAAGCCGAAAAATGTCGAGTTGATAGAATAGAAGAAGTATTTGTAGATACAAAAGAAGAAGAAATTCATGAATTATTAATGGAAGAAGAAAAAGAATTTACTAATGAAAATATCTCCAAAAAAATTGATTAAAATAACATATAAATACTAGAGAGTGTAAAAAATTCTGTGTAAATGGTCTAACCATGAGATATGAAGCAAACTTACTTGCTTCTTTTTTATTAACTGATAAACTTTAATTTTTAATTCAAACTTAAAAATGTATCTACTCCGAATATACAATTTAGTATATTAAAAATACTTTTAAAAAATATACATATTTTTATAATTTTCATGCATAATAAAAATCTCTCCTTTTTTATTATGGAAAGATTTCTATTTATATACAACTCATAGCAATTTAAACATTATAACCAACTAAATATATTAAACCGTACTCCATATCCAAGAGTTAAGGAATCAAAACCAAAAGTAGTTTTAGAATCATCTAATTCAAATTTAAGTTCAGGACTAAATTCATTATCAATATCAACGCTATCATTAGAATCAACAACTTCATCAGTA
>CALVKI010000067.1 GCA_944332635.1 uncultured Bacilli bacterium | reverse complement strand
GGGATGGAAGTGGAGAAACAGCATCCTTTGAAACGGACTCATGGGAAACAATAGTAGCAAATGTACAAGCAGGAAATGGAAGTAATTATCAGGTAGGAAGCACCAAAGAAGTAGATATGGGAAGTTTAGGAATACATACCCTAAGAGTAGCAAATACATCAACATCTGCAGAATGTTCTAATTCAGGCTTTTCCCAAACAGCCTGTGGTTTCGTGTTAGAGTTTACAGACACTATAGGTTGGAAAGAAATGTATTCTACAAACTTCAATACAGGAGGTTGGCCAAGAACTATTATGAGAACCTATGTCAATGGGACTATATATAATGCATTACCATCGGAATTAAAAAGTGGGATTATAGATACAACTGTAGTATCAGGCCATGGTTCAACTGAATCTACAAACTTTACATCTACAGATAAATTATATTTATTGTCAATTAAAGAAGTGTATGGGTCAAATGTTCAGAATGGTGATACAGCTGCAACAGCTACAAGACAGTTAGATTATTATCAAAGTCAGGGGGTAACATCATCTAATTATAGTGGAGCAATTAAAGATAACGGTTGGTGGTTGCGTACACCAAGTGGTGGTGAAATATTTGGTGATGCCAGAAATTATTTCATGATAAATAGTAATGGCAGGTGGGGCACAGCCTATGCTGATTTGGGCAATGGAGTTTCACCAGCTTTCCGCATAGGATAACCGATAAGTTACTTTTTGAAAAGCGTGCTATAATTTAAAGTTAGTAAAAATTAAAAAAAGAGTTAAAATGAGATACTTCATTTTTAACCTTTTTGTCACATAATCTTAAGTAAAACTAAGGTAAGTGTCAAAAAGTAGTTTGCATATTTTTAAATGACGTGAGAAAAAATTTATAAAAATAAAAAGCAATATGATATAGTTACAATGTAATTATTGAATATTGCTTTTTTTTCTATATTTGTGATGTCACATCAATTGTAACACTACAATCATCAACTTTCAAAATAAGATAGAAAATTGACAATTTTTTTGAAATAAGTTACAATAATGATGTTACAAAAAACATATGAGGTGACTAATTTGAAAAGAGGAAAACTAATCAGCTCGGTTTTAGCAACACTTGGAATAGTTATGATATCTATTGCTTTAGTAGTACAACAGGAAAAAAATATATATAAAGATCAAGTAGTAGAGACAAAAAATAGTACAATTGAATTGAAGAATATGGCAACTTGTGCCAATAATATAATAAATACAGAGCAGCAAGCTAATACTAGTGTAGATGCTGAAGTGACTCCAATTCAAATGGAAATAGCTCCAGCTTCAGTTATTGTTCCCCCTAGAATTGAGGTTTATGAGAAAATGACCATTGATGAGTTAGCAGAAAAACTAAACAGAAATTTAGGTAGTGGATACATTGCTGGCAAAGGGTATTTGATTGCAAGCCAATGTATTGAAAAAGGTGTAGATCCGTATGTTGCAGTAGCAATTATGCTACATGAAACAGGATGTAAATATAATTGCTCATCACTAGTAAAAACATGTAATAATGTTGGTGGACAAAAAGGTTCTCCTGGATGCAATGGAGGGGCATATAAAGCCTATGCAACTTTAGATGATGGAATTGTTGGTTTTATTAATAATCTTCAAAGAAATTATTATTCAAAAGGATTAAATACAATAGAAACAATCGCACCTAAATATGCCGCAAGTTCTGCTTGGCCAGCTAAAATTAGAAGCTATGTAGAACAAATTAGAGCAAATTAACTACCTCTCAACAGGTAGTTTCTTTTAAATTTTTGGCGCGTTATTCTAGTCCAAAGACTTATTAGGAAGACGGGAATAAACAACCGTTAAGGGCATACCTATGAAACCTTTGGTGTTTGCTTCTTGCGCCCAGCTTGGGGTGAATGCTGAAGATGTAAGAGTACTGGGCGACCGTAATGGCATACGCAAATCGACCCATTACTCACTGGAGACCTAGCCTTGTGACTGGCCTACACGGACAACTCTGATGGACCAGTTACGACCTAGGATGAACCTATACGTGGCGAAAGTTATGTATAGTGTAGCCTGCCTTGAGTGAAAATTTTGGGATTAATGATCGTATTTCTTTCGTAGGCCAACGAAAAGTCTTATGCGTTATGAAATAGTTTTTGCAAAAGAGAACTAATAATAAGAAATTGGTGAGGAAATCTCCTAGAACGTAGATAGAATGGGATTGCAGTGAATACTAAGTGGTAATCAAGTCATACAAATGGTAACATTGTATTGATTCTTTGAAAGGGGAACCACATTTTTGGTAACGAAAATGTAAGAATCAGAGAAACTCTACTTGACCTAAGATTCAAAGTTTACCATTCTATAGCCAAATAAATATTTTAGTGAGGATTTTATGTTATTTAAAAAGAAAAACAGGAAAGAAAAAGCCAAAGAAGAAATTAGAAATTTAAAAGTTCAAACTAGAAGAAAAGAAAAATTAAAAAAAGAAAAAGTAAATATAAAATGGGTAATTCAAATAACTTTAATAGCCTTTTTTATCTCTTTTTTTCTATCTTTTATATCAGAAACTACGATACCTAATTTATCATTGGTATTTGGGTTTGTTTTAACCTTAGTGTTTGTATGCTTAGGAATTTTATTTGATATTATTGGTGTAGCAGTGACCTCTGCTGATGAAAAAGTATTTCATTCTATGAATTCAAGAAAAGTAAAAGGTGCAAATATAGCAGTAAAAATGGTAAAAAGTGCAGAAAAAGTATCTAATTTTTGTTGCGATGTTATTGGAGATATATGTGGTATTATATCTGGTGCATCAGCTGCCGCCATTGCAACAATATTATCAACAAATCTAAAATTTAATTCATTATTTACTAGTTTAATTGTAGCAGCGACAATTGCTTCTCTAACAATTGGTGGAAAAGCATTTGGGAAGACATTTGCAATTAATAAGAGTAATATTATTATATATGAAGCCGCTAAATTAATAGCGTTTTTTTATCATCCTGCACGGTTGAAAAAAAAGAAAAAGTAAGTTATACTAATCATAGAGTAGGAGGATAAAGTATGGAAGGTGTGAAAGCTGCTAATGTGTTTAGTGGAAAAATTTCTATGCCAGATATGAAAAATATAAATCCTTCTGAAGCGATGATAACTGGTGCAAAACTAATTAATAAGAATAATTTATTAACAAAGAGAGAAATAGAAACAGTAGATTTATCGACAGAAACAATGATGGAAAAAAATACCAAGCCACTAAGTATTAATGAATTAAATTATGAAGATGTAGAAAAAGATGGTTATACAGTACAAGGATATACCATATCAGATACTAATACTTACATTACTTCAGATGGAAAAATATTATTAACGGCATACAAAAAAGGATACAATTCTAGAATATATGTATATAATTCAGAAACTGGTAGTTTAGAAGCAAGAATTACTTTGCCGACAGATGCGCATGTAGGAGGAACCACTTTTGATTCGCAAAATCAAGTTCTATATGTTACAGCGAAAAATGGAAAAGCAACAAGCTACGATTATAAAATGTTAAGTAGATTAATAAATACTACGAAAAAAGATGCAAATGGAGTAGTCCAGATTAATTTTTCTAAAGAAGGGGATTCAAAAGATCCGGATGGAGGAAAAGCGGCATTAACAGTACCAGATGCAATGTTAATAGAAAATAACATTGATGTTTTGGATACAGTAAATAAAGGAAGAGAATTATCTTTTAATAAGCAACAAGGTATGGATACCATATATTATTACAATGGGGCAATTTATAGTGGAACTTATTCTGGAAATGGTTATCTAATTAAAACTAATATAGAATATGAAAAAAATCCACAAACAGGAAGTATTATTTCAATAAAAGCAATAGATAATCAAATTGTAGGAACATTACCTCCGGCAGTCCAAGGAATAGCTTTTTATGAAGAAAATAATAAAGTATATTTAGTAACAGCATCTTCAGCAAAATTTAGCAAATCAAGATTAACATTATTTGATATGACAAATGGATATCCGATTGAGTTGGGAGCCAAAATAATTTCTCAAAGTGGTTTAGAAGGAATATACATAAATAATGGTGAAATTAGTGGAATCTTTGAGTATGAAGAACAAAAACTTCAGACTTTAACTACAATAAAGGAATTAGATAATAGTTGGGCAGATCCAATTAATTATGCCGGACTAAGTACCCAAGCTTCTGTATGGGATCTTATTCACGGATTAGAGGAGGAATAAAATGAAAATTAATCGTTTACAGACTTTCAAAGATAATATCATAGGTAAGGTAAATTATAAAATTTGCATTGGGGCTGTCATAGTAGGAATGTTAGTAGCTGGAGTGAATGGATTAATTTCACAGGAAGAACCACAACAAGAAGTAAACAATATAAGTGACATGACATTTGAAGAAAAAGATGACAAATATGCAATGCTCCAAGTAAATTTTATCAATACCGAATATCTAAGTAATCAATCGGATTGTATTGGATTTTTGTTAGATCATGAAACACTACGAGGGGGCGTATATACTGAACCGGGAAGGGAATTGAATATAATTCCATTAGTTCCAGGCCAATATAATGCTACTTCAGAAACTGGTGCAACCACATCTTTTACAGTAGAAAATATAGATCAAAATTTTATTTTAGACATGGACTATGCTACTGGTGATATGCAAGTACATGAAGTAGAAAAAATACAACAAACAAAATAAAAATTAAACAAGCAAGATAACTTGCTTTTTTTTATGTAAAATAATGACGAAAAAAAAATATTATGTTATTATATCTATAATAGGGTAAAGGTGAGAAAAATATGAGAATATATCTATACTTAGCTAATGAAATACTAGAATTTTCAATACCAAAAGAAATATCTGGTAGTTTTAGTTTTGATGAAAATCCAGAGGAGGAAACAAAATTAATTAACATTGAAGCAAGAAATGGTAAATGGGAATTGTATTCTACCGATGATATAACAGTAATTGTTGATAACAATATTGTACCATCAACCCCATTGCGACCAAATACTTATTACATACTTCGTCGAAATGAAATTAACTATTTGATTTTTGTAGAAGAATTATTTGAGAAAGATATCATGACGTACATTTATAGGACAGACATTAATATGGTGATTGGAAATAGTGCTGAATGTAATATAGGATATTCTTGTGAGTATATAAAGGGTATTGTATGTACTTTAAGATTTTTTGAAAATAGATTACTATTAGAAAATCAAAAAAATGTAAGAATATATGTCAATAGAAAAGTACTACAATTAAAATCATACTATATAAAGAATGGGGATCAAATTAATATTTATGGATTAAAATTGACATTTTATAATGGATTATTATTAATAAATAACCCCAAAGGACAAGTTCAAGTAAATCAAGTCTCATCTAAATTATCAGCTTACTATTTATCTGATAGCGAACCTCCTAAAGATTTAGAATTTAAAGATGTAGAATTATATACAAAAGAAGATTATTTTTCTAAATCTCCCAGATTAAGACGAATAACTGAAACAAAACGTATTGATTTATCACCACCACCTAAGGAAGAAAATAATAAAGACTTACCAATGATTTTGACAATTGGACCAATGCTAACAATGGGAATAATGGCAATAGTCATGTTACTAAATACAGTTAATAGATTATACTTAGGGGAAACAACAATTGAACAATCTTGGCCATCATTAGTTACATCTGCTGCAATGTTAGTATCAATGCTAGTATGGCCGTTATTAACAAAAAGATACAATAAGAAACAAAAGGAAAAACAAAAAAAAGAAATTATAGAAAAATATAATAAATATTTAGATGAAAAAAGAGCAGAACTAACAATAGAAAGAAAGCTTCAAAAAGACATCTTAAATGAAAATTTAATTACTATAGAAGAATGTTTAAATATTATTGAAAACAATGGAATTAATTTTTGGGATAAAAGAATTGATCAAAGTGACTTTTTAGTTATCAGAATAGGAAAAGGAAATGAGTTGCTCGATGTAGAAATTAACTATCCAGAACAAGGATTTACAATAGAAGAAAGTGAACTTCGCAAAAGTGCTGACAAATTAGTAGAAGAATTTAAATACATTGAAAATGTACCCATTGGTTATTCTTTATATAAAAATAGAATTACTGCAATAATGGGAAATATGAACAAAAGTTTTACATTTACTAGTAATATAATATTACAATTAATTACTTTCTATAGTTATGAAGATATAAAGATAGTAATATTTACAAACGAAAAAAATGAAAGTGAATGGGATTATGTAAAATACTTAAATCACAATTTTTCTAATGATAAATCATTTCGTTTTTTTGCACCAACAGTAGAAAGTAGTAAAAACTTAGCAGATTTTTTTAACATAGAAGTAAATAATAGATTGGTAACTTATCAAAATGATGGTCACGTTCAATATAAACCACATTATGTAATCATAATTGATGATTATGACAGAGTAAAACGCCATAATTTTATCAAAATAATTACTGAACTAGAAGCTGATTTAGGATTTAGTATAATTATTGTAGAAAAACATTTAAATAAATTACCTAGCAAATGTAATAATTTTATATCCCTAGGAGATAACACATCAGGAGTACTAAAAAATTCATATGAAAAACAAGAACAGATTACTTTCTATGATGAGATTAACTATGCAATAGATATGATGGCAATAACCAAAAAGCTATCTAATATTCCTATTGAATTTCAAGAGGGAAATAAGCAATTACCGGAAACAATTACATTTTTAGAGATGGAAAAAGTAGGAAAAGTAGAACAGTTAAATATTTTAAATCGCTGGAATATGAATGATCCCACAGCAAGTTTAAAAGCGGAAGTAGGTGTAGATGAAGAAGGAAATTATATGTATCTTGATTTACACGAAAAATTTCATGGACCGCATGGATTAATAGCTGGTATGACCGGTAGTGGTAAATCTGAGTTTATTATCACATACATTTTGTCTATGGCAATTAATTATAGTCCAGATGATGTTTCATTTATCTTAATTGACTATAAAGGTGGAGGTTTAGCCTTTGCTTTTGAAAATAAAGTAACGGGAATATCTTTGCCTCATCTAGCAGGAACGATCACCAATCTTGATAAAGCGGAGATGGATAGAACACTAGTCAGTATTGATAGTGAAGTAAAAAGGCGGCAAAGAGTATTTAATGATGCTAGAGATCAACTAGGGGAAAGCACAATTGATATATATAAATATCAAAGGTTTTTTAGAGAAGGAAAATTAAAAGAACCAGTGCCACATCTATTTATTGTTTGTGATGAATTTGCTGAGTTAAAAAGTCAACAACCAGGGTTTATGGATAACTTAATTAGTATCGCTCGTATTGGTCGTTCTTTAGGTGTTCACCTAATTTTAGCAACACAAAAACCTAGTGGTGTTGTTAATGACCAAATCTGGTCAAACTCAAAATTTAGAGTATGCTTGAAAGTACAAGATGAATCGGATAGTAAAGAAATGTTAAAACGACCAGACGCTGCAGGAATTAAACAAACAGGCCGTTTCTTTTTACAAGTTGGATATGATGAATACTTTGCTTTAGGGCAATCTGCTTGGTGCGGAGCTAAATACTATCCATCAGAAAAGATCATAAAACAAGTAGATAAAAGCTTGAATTTTATTGATGATACAGGTAACTTTATTAAAAGTATTCAGGCCGGAAATAACATTAAAATAGAAGCTCAAGGAGAGCAATTAGCGGCAATTATGCAAGATATTATAGCAACAGCAAAACAATGTAATAAGAAAGCAACAAAGTTATGGCTAGACAATATTCCTAGTATCTTATTAGTAGAAGATTTAATAAATCAATATCAAGTAAAACCGACACCATATCATGTTAAAGCTATCTTGGGAAAGTATGATGCTCCAGAAAAGCAAGAACAAGGAATATTGGAATATGATTTAACCACAGAGGGCAATACAATTATTTATGGAAATGATAGTGCTGAACGAGAATTGTTGTTAAACAGTATCATTATGTCAAGCTGCTTGTTACATAAAACAGAAGAATTACATATCTATGGCATAGATTATGGGTCTGAAGCAACACGAATGTTTCGTAACTTTCCACAAATGGGTGGTATGGCCTACATGGGAGAAGATGAAAAGTTAAAAAATGTTCTAAAATTAATCATTGAAGAAATAAAGTTTAGGAAGAAAAAATTAGTAAACTATGGTGGTTCACTAGAAAGTTATAATGAATCCAATAGTGAGAAATTACCTTTAATTTTGTTTATTTTAAATAATTATGAGGGAGTTATGGAAATATATCAAGATATATATGAAAATATTGCTTCTATTACAAGAGATTGTCAAAGATATGGGATTATATTTTTAATAACCTGTAATTCACCAAGCTCTATCGGAAGAAAAGTAAATCAAAATTTTGATAATACCTATACTCTTCACCTTACAGATCCATCGGATTATTTTGGAGTTTTCAACGTTAAATCAAGTACACGACCAAGAGATATTTTTGGACGGGGATTAACCTATAATGATGGTGTGCACGAATTTCAAGTAGCATCAATTGTTGATGAAGAACATAGTTTAACAGATCATGTTAAACAAATTACTGAAAAAATAAAGGCGGTAAATAAAAGTGTTGCTCCACCAATTCCATCATTACCAGAGAGAGTAACACTAGAAAATATAAAAGAAGAAATCAAAGATTTAGCACATATTCCAATAGGTGTTTTTAAAGAAAGTTTAAAGATAGTAAAGTATGATTTTCTTTCTTATCCTGCCACAATAATAGCATCCAATAAATTAGAAAATATTAATGTCTTTATGGATTCTTTAATTGATGTATTGAACTCACTTGCTAATGTAACTGTAGTATTTATAGATACTATGCAAACTTTACAAAAAGAAAAGTCAAAGCAAATAAACTATATTGATGCGAATTTTACTGCTTATTTAGATAGACTAATAAAATTACAGGAAAGTCAAACAAATAATCCAAATGGACAGATTGTATATATTTTTTATGGATTAGAGAAGTTAAAAGCCAAAATAGATTCAACTTCAAAATTAGAAACTCTATTCCAATCTATAAAAAGAAGTGAAAACACCAGATTAATAATTTGTGATAGCGGAAAAGCATTGAAATCATTAGACTATGATAACTGGTATGCAAGCATTAAAAATGTAACTGATGGCATTTGGATAGGTCGAGGTTTTGCTGACCAACAAAACTTTAGAGTTAGCAAATTAACAAAAGAAATGAGTGCTAATTATGCCAATAATTATGGTTGGTATATTAGTGAAAGCAGTGCAAGACTAATGAAAGTAATTGAGTTTGATGAAACCTTAAACAAGGGAGAAGATAGTGATGAAGAATAAAGTGTTAGTGAAATTATTGGTTCCAGAAATAGATAGTACTTTTGATTTATTTATTCCTGTTAATGAGCTTATTTGGAAAATAAAAAAACTTATATTAAAGTCGATAAGTGATTTAACAGGAGGAGCCATAGATACACATAAAGATTATGTATTAATTAATAAAACTAATAGCACGATTTATAAAAATAACGAAATAGTAATTAATACAGATATTAGAAATGCTACTGAATTGATTCTTATATCAGTGGCAGAGAAATTGTAAAATTGTGTAAATTTTTTAAATTATATAGAATAAATAAAAAAATTATGATAAATTTATTTTAGATAAGCTAGCACCCCCATGTTAGTTTATTAATAGGTTGATATAGGAGGGAAAAAAATGGGATTATTTAGTGGAAGCGGACAGATTAGTGGATATAATGCCTCTGAAGTAGAAGCTTTAGCGGATGTTATCAATAATACTGCCCAAAAAGCAGGAGAAGGAATTACTGAAAGACTTCACGATGAAATAGTGGTTCCAATGTCAACAGTATGGTACGCACCAGAAGCTCAAGAGTTTTTTCAAAAATTTGCAGAAACAGTAGCATCAGCAGGACAGAATATTACAGAAGCATTTGATGCTTATAGAAAGGCAGTTCAATCAGCAGGAGAAAATTGGGCAGAGAACACTAAAGGAGTTGCACCTGTACTAAAACCTGTAGATACGGTAACTTTAAACTTAAATATTAGTGATATTCAAAAAGAAAATGCAGGGAATGTAACTCTAGACGAAGAACGAGCAGAAAGCATTGCAAGAACATTATCAGATGTAGAGGCCAACATAAAATATGATCTTGAAGAATTAGCTGGTCAATTGAATGCAGAAACTGCCTTCATCGGTCATGGACAAGCGGAGGATTTGAGGTTGTGTTTTGTTGAAGTGATTGGTCAACTTCATAAAATATTTCAATTTTTAACAGAAGGAGAAAACTCTTTACAAAGTCAGATTAATGCTGCCGCTGCGAAGTATAAAGCTGTTGCGGAAGGTATTTCTAACGCATTTCAAAATAGCGTGAGTGGAATGTAACAGAAAACTTTTGTTTTCTGAATATATGTCAATTTCTTTTGAAGTTGATATATATTCAGAAAATAGGTGATAAAATGATTGAAATAAATATTATGGATTTAAAAAAAGAAATTGATGAGATGAATAAATATATCAGTGAATACGAAGAAGTACAACTAAATCTTTTTAATCAATTAAAGGAAAGTACCATTAATTGGCAAGATGAATTTTCTAGACAATTTGAATCAAAAATATATTTAGATAAAAAAGAAACTTATATACTATTATGTCAATTAAAAGATAAAAATGAAGTTTATAATTATGCATATAATCAATATAAGGAAATAGGTAAAAAAATATCTTGTAATTTAAATAATAAAAATACTATAATTACCACAATAGATAATTGTATCTTGCAAGCAAACAGTATTATTAACCAATTTAACGCAATTGATAATAGTTTTTATTATTGGGAATATCAAACTATTGAAGATTGTAAAAACAAAGTTATTAATGTAAAAAATAAACTAAGAAATGTTTTAAGTAATATAAGAAATATTTATCAAAAAATAGAAAATATTGAAATAGAAGTCAATGCAAAAATAAAAGAATTGGAAGAAATTAAAATTCATGATTTTGATTTTACATTAAGTTAGAAAGGAATTAATAAATGAACTATAATAGGGTAGATGAAATATTATTAACTACAAACATCAAGAAAATAGAATTATATAAAAATGAAGAAGAAAAATTGTTAAATAAAATATTTGAAAATTTTAATTTGGCTTCGCAATATTACCAATCTGAAAATGTATCTCAAATGTTAAATAATATTGAAAATACAAAAAAGCAAGTATCATCACTGAAAATAAAAAGAGAAAAATATATAGAAATATTAAAGCAAGTAATTATAAAATATAGAGAATTAAGCAATAATACATCCCAAATGTTTAAAGGGGGAAAGAGTTAATGAATGATGAAGAAAAAAAAGCCCGTTATAGAGATATTATATATAGAGTTAAAATAATTAATAATCAAGTATTTAACTTAAGTAACGATATCTCTTCAACAAATAAAACTATAAAAAATAGTTTTTCCATTGATCATAAAGGAGTTGAAGAAGATACTATGATTGAAATAGGTAATGAATTACAAGAAATAATAAGTACACTGAATAATACAGTAATATCAAGTTTAAATAATAAGATATATAATTAAGAGGATAGTTTATAAACTAAAAATAAAGTTTTAGCAGAAGCTATAGACAATAAAATCACATAATTCAATGTAAAAAGATATAAAATGATAAAGGAGCGAAAATAATGCAAGAAAATCAAATACCAAAGAAATTCTTACCAATAGGTACAGTTGTCTTACTAAAGAATGGAAAGAAAAGAGCGATGATTACAGGATTTTGTTGTATAGATCAAAAAGATACTACAAAAGTTTTTGATTATACAGGTTGTTTATATCCAGAAGGCACCATTTCATCAGATAAGAATTTATTATTTAATCATGATCAGATAGATAAGATTTATCATTTTGGGTTAATAGATGAAGAAGAAAAACAATTTAAAGAAAAATTAAATAGCTTAGTACAACAATATAATGCTATTACAAATAAGACAGATCAATAGTCATGCATCATGCATGATTTTTTCTTGTAAAGATGAAAAAAATAAGCTATACTGAAATTAGGATAGGGAAAGGGTAGATGATCATGGATTTTAGTGTTAATTTAAATTTTGATTTTAATGGACCTAGTATGGAAAACGCAGTTAACGATCCAAATCAAGCAGGAAAAGCAAATTTGACAAATAATCAAACTCTAATTTCTCCATCACAACAAATAACAGCATCTACTTCTTTTAACAACCATAATAGTAGTAACGTGGAAACTGTCGATTTAAGTAGTGGAATAGTTGGAACAGCTAACTCAAAAGAGTTTCAATTAAACTCAGAAAATAATAATCAAATGCTAGGAAATAGAAATGTTAAAGCAAATGAAATGGAAGATATAACAAATACGACAATGACGCAAAGTAATCAGACAGTAACGAGTACAAATACACAGAAAAATAACATGAATAATACAAGCGTGAATGAAAATTATAAAACCAATACTACAATGGAAAGCATGGGTAAAAATGATATTCCTTCTATAGCAAATAAAAATGAAAATAGTAATCAAACAAAGATGGACATGAGTAATGATAGTAATAAAAGTATCAGTATCAACGGGAAAAATACAGTGCAATCAGAAATAAAAAATATAGGAAATAGTAAAGAGAATAGTTTAGATATAAAAATGAATAATAATACTAACACTGGAATGAACGGAAATACATCAATGGCAGGAACTGAAAAACCGTCTATGCAAGAAGAATCATCTTCTCAAATAACTATCGAAACGTTAGGTGATGATTTTCCCAACACAACAATAGAAAGTATAAGTACTGAAAAAGCTCAAGTTATCAATACAGATGAAGGAGGTTTTAAAAGTCTTCAAGTTGAAACTGTAAAAGTAGATGAAAAGGATATGGAAGAAACAGGAGGCATAATAGGAGGAATAGTAAGCTTTTTCACAGAACTAATAAATGAAATAGAAGAACTTGTAAATAGTTGGAGAGAGTCTATAAGCGCATGGTGGAATGAAGAAGTTGCTCCACTATTTAAAGATATATCAGATAAAATAGGTGATTTTTTAATAGGCACAGCATCAACAATAGTAACAGGAGTAATATCCATATACGAAGGAATTCTATCTTTTGGAGAGGCAATAGTAGATACAGGAGTAATTGTTCTAACTGCACTAGCAAGTGTTGGAACGGGAATTTTTGATTTATGTCAAGCATTATATGGTTCAGTAACAGGAGAAGAATGGGAATCTGTAACAAAAAAATGTGGGATGGAACAATGGGGTTTGTCGCTACAGAACATATAAAAGGATTGTTTGATTGGTTTTACGAAAATACAGAAATAGGGCAATTTTTACAAGAAAATACAAATTTATTTGGAATAATAGATTTTAATACAATAAGAAGTATTGGAAGTGGAATAGGATATACAACAGGAGTAGTTGCCTTAACAGTATTAACGTTTGGAGTGGGAGGGGCTGCGATAAGTGGAAGTAGTATAACGGTCAACGCCACTCAATTAGCAACGACAGCTGGAATTGCAGGATTTGGACGTGGAACTGAGAGTGCATGGAAAGATGGTGCTAGTTTAGGAGAAGGTTTTTTATTTGGAGGATTAAATGCAATATGGGAAGGATTCCAATTCTATATTGGAGGAAAGATAGGAGGAATTGGAAATGCTGGAAATACATTCTTAGGATACAGCACAAAAGGATTTGAAAATCAATTTGTAAATGCCCTTGTAAGAATAACATTAGACGGATTAGATGGAGGACTAGAAGGATTTGTTCAACCAATAATGGCAACAGTATATAAAGACGGCTATACAACTTCAGAAGGAGAATATGTGGAATTCACAAGTGATACGAATTTCTTTGAACGAGCAACAAAATTGTTCGATTCATATGGAGGCTGGGGAAATGTAGCAACACAGGCATTTGTAGGAAGTGCAATGTCTACCCTAGGAGAAGGTTTTGACCTAAGAAGATATTTAAAAGAAGGTAAGGAACCATACTTAATAAGTGAGCATAAAACTGAAGTATCAAAAAACAAACTAGATTTAAATTCATTAGATACATTAGATACATTAGATGACAACTTACATTATGACACAATGGAATTTAATGCAAAAGAATTAAAAAGCGAAATATTAGATACCATTAATCAAAATTGGACAACCGTAGAAAAGATAAGAAAATTATATATTGAATTAAATAAAAGATTAGGCTATGATATTAATTATCCGGATGCAGACAGAACAATTAAATCTAGCATATATAATAATGTACAAAGCTTTGAAAAGTTAAAAAGTAAATTTGTCATATGTAAAGGGTGGTCAGAATTATATAGGGAATTATTAATTGATTCTGGTATAGAGGAAAGAAAGGTTAAAATTATGAGCCCAGGTGGAAATGCAGAACTTTCTCATAGATGGGTTGAAATAGAAATAGACGATAATAATATTATAATTGCTGATGCTACTGATGTAATTAATCACGCCATCGATTTATCTAACTGTAAAGCAGGATTCGCTACTAATGGATTGTTTTATTTGCCAAAGGATTATAGCGGTACAAGATTAAATTCACTAAAAATAGACTATGACAATCTTGCAAAATATCAGTGGTTTGAAATTGATAATAAGCTTGGATACACTTCAGGTGGACTTTATTTATCAGAATTAGTAAGTGAAGCAACAGTATTTTTTAATAAGTTTACAGGATTATTTGACAAATTTAGTACACTTAAATATGAAAGGATTAATGATATGGTAAATCAGATATATGAAATGGATATTCCTAAAAATATGGATGGATATGAAACATATGCATACTATCAAAAAATTAAGAGATTATTATTACCTAATGGAGAGGCTAATAGAATGCAAGTAAACTTATGGCTTAATAAAATATCAGAAGGATATGAAGGAATTACAATTGTAATAATGGGAACAAAATATTTGACATATAGCGAATCAACAGGAAAACATATTTTTGATAATATAGAAGATTATAAAGAATTTATAAATGGATTAGAACTAAGAAAATTAGGAGGATGATTATGTCCACATTTGATAAACTGGAAGAATTATTAGTAAAAAAAATGGAAAACGCAAGAACAGAAGAAGAACAAAAAGGATGTAGATTAATAAGTGAGTTATTAAAAAATAAAGAGATCTTCTTTCAAACTCCTCCATCAACAGTTTTTGGAATATTTGAATTTTTAGGAGTTAAGGAGGAGGAATCTATTGATATGTACACTAGCTTAATATCTCCAGATAGTTTTAAAGAAAACGTTCCTAAGGTAAGACAAGTTATTGTGGAAGATAGAAAAACAAGTAGAAAATAACAGAAAGATTATTTGTTTATTATCATAAAAAATAAAATTAATCATAAAAATAATGAAAAATACTATAGAAATAATTAATAAAATTTTTGTTTAATATATAGGAAAATAAACATAGATAGCTAAAGTATATCGTTAAAAATATACATAGTAATAATACATAAATATAATTTGTAGTAAAATAGCACATAAATGATTGTTTGTTTAATCAATAGAGTGGATTAAGTTCATAAAATGAGTAATTAGTATACAAAATAAATAGGTAATCATAAATAGAACTTTTCCGTATATACTCAAAAAGGAATTATTAAAGTTTTTACAACTAAAAGGAGTTAAAATAATAAAACTACTTATGATGATAAGTAGTTTTATCTATATTTATAGTGTTTATCTTTCTCTGTTGAAATATTTAAAATAATTCCTATAATAATCATATAAGATAGTAAACTCGAACCACCATAAGAAATAAAAGGCAATGTAATTCCTGTAATTGGTAAAAGCCCCACCGTCATTCCAATGTTTTGCACTTGTTGAAATAATAGCATGCCTAAAATACCAGCTAGAATATATTTGTCAGTATCTAGTAATTTTCTTTTTGCAAGCAAAACAATTTGAGTATCAAAATAAATAATAACTCCCAAAAGTATAATAACCCCTAAAAAACCAAAATTAGAAGCAAAAACGGCAAATATAAAGTCAGTTGATGATTCTGGAAAATAAATTGGAGTTTGATTAAATCCATGTCCAAATACTCCAGCAGACCCAATAGCAGCGAGTGCGTTTTCTAGTTGTAAACCAGTTCCACTTTGCCAATTAAAAATACGTTCAAATCGATAAAATAAGTCAGTTCCAAACAAATTGATAAATAGATCTTGTTGTAAAAAGAAAATTCCAAAAATAATTGCTAATAAAAGAAAGACAATCCCTCCAGCAATTAAAAACCATCGTATCCTAATGCCCGAAGCAAACATCATGAAAAAATAAATAATAAAGTAGATAATGACAGCACCAGTATCAGGTTGTAAAAAAGTAAAAATAGAAGGAATTAATACAATTACCAACGTTTTTAAAATAAAAAGAAATTCTTGTCCCAACGTAGGATTCTTATAATCACTTCTAAAATTATGAATCATAGTAGCTAACATCAGCATAATAAATATTTTCATAAATTCACTTGGTTGAATACTGCCAATACCAGGTATACTAAACCAACATTTACTATTATTAACTGGTTCAGCAAAAAGTAAAAGACCAAGTAGCAAAATATTTCCTACAATATAAAGAAAAATCGTATGTCGATATAAATATTCATTTTTCATATGAATTAAAAATGCTACTAAAAGTGCCCCTATAAAATACCATAAAGTTTGTTTTAAAGCCAAATTTCCAAGTTCACTTGAAGTATAAGTGAGAGCACTATAGATAGTAACAATACTAATAATAGCCATCAAGCATATAGGAATTAAAATCTTCTTGTTTAATTTTTTTACAGTCATAATAATCTCCTCGCTATATATTATACCAAAATTATGCAAAATTTATATCTAAAAAACATAAAATATCATAAAGGAGAGATAGTTTATGAAAAAATTACCAGAACTTTATAAAAACTTAAACACAAAACCGAAAGACAATAATAAAAAAGTTTATTATATGAAAAATGAGGAAAGAGATGTAAAATCTCATTCAATAGAAGAAGAATTAGAAAATATCTTTAATACATTAGGATACTCTTATAATATACCTGTAGAAATAAAAACAGTTACCACTGTCTACCATACAAGTTTAGTAACAAAAACTAAAGAAAATGTATTGACGATAGATAATCAAATTATACCAATTAAAGACATTATACAAATTACTCGTAAATAGAAAAAATAAAAACAAATTCTATTTACTTTTTTTATATTAACCGATAAAATAAAATACAAGATGGAGGAGAGTATGAAAAAGAGTTATATAATTGTTGGAGTAATCTTAGTCATCGTTTTGGCAATCATATTTTTTTTGATAGGAAGTTACAATGACTTAGTAACACTAGAAGAAAGTGTAGATAACAAATATGCAGATATTGAGGTACAACTAGAAAGAAGAGCCGACTTAATACCAAATTTAGTAAATACCGTAAAAGGATATATCCAGCATGAAGAAGATGTTATTAAAGAAGTAACAACAGCACGTGAAAATTTAGTAAATGCAAAGGGAATAGAAGAAAGGGCTAATGCTAATAGTGAACTTTCTAATGCATTAAATAATCTTATGGTTATTGTAGAAAATTATCCAAACTTAAAAGCTAACACAAATTTTGTCAATTTACAAGATGAATTATCAGGTACAGAAAATAGAATTTCAACAGCAAGAAGAGATTATAATAATGCTGTAAAAGAATACAATGCAAAAATTAAAATGATACCTACTAATATTATTGCTTCTATGAGTGGCTTTGAACAAAAGGAATACTTTGCAGCTGACGAAACAAAAACTGAAGTACCAAATGTAGATTTTAATAAAAATGAAACAAATAATTAAATTTTGTATAGTAGGTATTTTAATTTATTTACTAATACCAAAGCCAATAAATGCATTAGTTTCTCCAACTAATAGATTTTATATTAATGATTATGCAGATATTTTAACCGAGGAAACAGAAGAATACATTTTAGATAAATCTGTAGCTTTAGAAAAACAAACGAAAGCACAAATTGTAGTAGTAACAGTTCCAAATTTAGAGGGAGAAACATTGGAAGAATATGCAACTAATTTATTTAGAAAATTTGGTATAGGTGATGAGAAAAAAAATAATGGCCTTCTATTATTACTTGCATTAGAAGAAAGAAAATTTAGAGTAGAAGTTGGTTATGGACTAGAAGCAGTATTACCAGATGGTCTAACCGGAAGATATCAAGATGAGTACATTATTCCATATTTAAAAGAAAATAGGTGGGACGAAGGAATAAAAAATGGGTACAATGCTTTTTATAAAAAAATAGCTGAAAGTTATGGACTTAAGATAAGTGATATTGTAGTTACCAAGGTAGAAGTCTCAAATATAAACTCAGACTTTGATTTTAAAACTATGATTTTTCTATTCATTTCATCTGGAGTATTATGGGGAACCACTGTATTCAAAAAAGATAAAAGAGCAAGAACCGTTTCACCAATAGTGATTATTTTCGCTTTAATTTTTAATGGGATACCCATTATAATCTGCTGTTTTAATAGTATACCAATATTAATATTTGGCCTAATGTTAGAGATAATAGGTCTATTATCATCTAGAAAATCTAACGGAAGCTCGTTTTTCTTCCATAGTAGTGGAGGATCAGGTGGAGGTGGTTTCTCTGGAGGTGGTGGCTCTTCTGGTGGTGGTGGAAGCTCTAGAGGTTTTTAACAAAATAAAAAGTCCAAAAAGGACTTTTTTATTAACATAAATCAATGAATGTATCTGGAAGACAACGAAGTGCTCCAACACAATCTAAATTGATAGTGAAAAATTCAGAAGTACCAACATATCTATTTGTAGTTGTATCTAAATATAAAATACGGCAAGTACAACAACAGTCATCAATTGCTTCAATACGGAACACGTTAGAAGTAGAAGTTTGATTGTTTACGGTATATGAAAAGCTCCAAGGATTACCAGTACAGCAGTTATATAACATAATTGGACGAGTATTATAACAAATTGTGTTACAAATTGGTCCTAAATAAGGCTTATCGCAACCACTATAATTTTCATTGTCATAATCCTGCCTTTGTAGCAGTAAAATCTTTTTTAAAATATCCGCTAGGCAACCACAATCTTTTTGATTAGTATCCCCACAACTCATATCATCTCCTCCTTTCTATAAACAGGTGATAAAAGTATCAGGAAAGCAACGAATAGCACAAAAACAATTAGAAGAAATTGTAATGAATTCTCCAGTTGCAGAAAAATTTGGACTAAGACCTTGTAATACTTGTAATGTTATACAATCATTATCAATAGATTCTACACGAAAAACAGTATGGTTAGAAACTTCAAATATTGTACCATTCCTTTTATATAAAGAAATTGGACGTGTATTAAAACAAAGTAAATTTGGATTAGGACCTAAATAAGGCTTAGAACAACTAATATCTACAGGAGTATTACTAGAAGAATTCTTCTGAAGCAAGGCAATTACTTTTAACATATTTAGAATACAATTATTATCTCTCATATAACCACCTCTTAATCTTTATCTAATATAAAGTATTCCAAAAACAATAAATGGTGTTTATATATACCCATAAAATACTATGTCATGAAAAAACAAAAAATGCTAAAGTTTGTAAACAGACTTGACTAAAAGTAAATAAAATTCTTATAATAATCTTATAAGAATATAAAGGGTAGAAATATTCTTAAAAAAAATAGGAGGTGAAAGATATGGGATTTGGTGACATGACTAATTATAGTAAAGAAAGAATGGAATCTCTATCAGAAGAAATTAGAAGAGACAAAGAAAGATATAATGATTTAGTTGCTCAATTAGAAAGTAAAATCAATGAAATGCATAGTTACTGGGTAGAAGATCCAGCCGCAGAAGCAGTATATCAACAATTATTAACGCAATTTAATACATTTAAAATTAGTATGCAAGATGGTTATGACACAATGACACAGTTTGAACAACAAGTGTTAACTCAAGTAGATAGATACACAAATGCAGAACAACAAACAATGAATGCAATAAATGGATAAGGAGGAATGAAAAATGGCTCTTAATTATAGTGAATTAACTAGAATCAAAGGAGAAATCAGTACCAATTTAGATGAATTAACATCTTTATTTAATTCTTTCACAAATCTAGTGAATGAAAATGTTAATAACCAACAAGTTTGGTATGGTACATCTTCAGCAATATTCAAAAATAAATGGGATGAATTTTCAGATGTAAAATTCCCAGAATATAGAAGAATATTTAATAAAGAAATCGACAATACTATGGCTGCTATCCAAAATTGGAGCAGATCAGAAAATAATTAATAATACACTGCTGTTGGCAGTGTATTGTAAGTAAAAGGAATGCTTTTTACTTACAATGCATTGCATTAGATAGGAGGAGTAATATGGCAAACATATCAGCAATTACAAAAGAAAATTCAATGTATATAATGAACAATTTTATTGACATTGATTTGGTAAGAGAAAGAGCATCCAAATTAGATGTGATTGCGAATGAAAACATAGAAAGTTGGATTACAAATTTAGAAAAACAAATAAATGATGGAGGTTTAGATCCATATGCTTTAAATATAGGTGGAGATCCTATATTAAATACTTATGCTGTAGGATTTACAAATGAATTAAAGCAAAGAAAATCAATGATACAAAACGTAAAAACAGAAATTATTAATATAGCAAAAAAACATAGGAATGCAGAATTAAAAAAGTTAGAAGAAGTTTTATTAGAAGAAAAAAGAGATAAAGAGGAAAGTCTTGCAAATTTACAACAAGATAAGGAGAAAGATACTTCTAAAATTAATCAATATGAAGATCAAATAAACCAGATAATTGAACTTTTAGATAGAGTTCGTGGAGACGAATGTTATAATTACATAGGAGGTGAATAATTTATGTCAAAAACAGTAATAAATACCTCAGTAGACTATAATAAATTAGAAGAATCAAAAACAATGATCACAGGAATGTTGGATCAGATGTTAACGACATCAAAGGAAATTGACAATATAAGAAATAATATTATAGGACTTGGTTATTTTGGTGTTTCAGAAGATTCTTGGCTTCCAAAGTTTGGACCGGAGTATGGACATGACAATTGTTTTGCTGACCTTCCTA
The DNA here is from genome assembly GCA_944332635.1 of uncultured Bacilli bacterium. GTDB lineage: Bacteria > Bacillota_I > Bacilli_A > RF39 > UBA660 > Faecimonas. The sequence continues at coordinate 2,557 of CALVKI010000067.1, read as the reverse complement.
GTGAACTAGAATATTTTCAATATTCACTAAATCGTGGATACTTATATGAAAAAGCAAATACGTTATACAATACAATCAATAGTGCAATGGAGTGCTTTTCAGACTCAGAGACAAAAGATATGGATGAGAATCTGTGGACATCGTTTGTATCGGGTCTTTCATCTGCTATGATACCAGATTCATTAACGACAGGAGCGGACAATATAGAATGGAAATTTTATTATAGTGAAACAGATTTTGAAAATAATATGACAGAAGCAGAAAGAAAACTATTTAATGAAACCAAAGCATATATAGAAAAAATTGTTATCCAAGCGGAAACTGAAAACTATCATCCAGAAGAATATGAAAGTGCATTAGCTTGGCAAGAGGCATTAGTAAAACAATTTATGGAACAAGGTTACACTCAGGAAGAAGCTGAAATCTTAGCGAAATATAAACGATATCAAATAATGATGGGAGCAACAGGAGCAACTATTGTTTATGGAGTTACATCAGAATTAGCAGAACAACAAATAGAAAAAATTATGGATCAAGAAGAATTAATAGAAGAAACGAATGAGGAAGAAGATACAGGTATAAAATACAGAGTAGAAGATTCTTATCAAAAACAAGAAACGACAACTAGTTCTCCTACTGAAAATAAACCAACTTCTCCAGAAACTCCAACAACCGATGATGAAAAAGGATCAACAAATACAGAAGAAAGAGTTCCTAATGAACCTAGCGAGCAACAACCAACTACACCACCTCCAGAAACAGGAGATTCATCTTCAAATAACAATAATAACAACAATAATAACAATAATAATAATCAAACAAATACTGATTCTAACGATAATAACAATAGTGGATCAATAAATAATACTATACCTGATGATGGAAATAATAATTCATCCAATGAATCAAATGTAAACAATGGTAATAACGACTTTTATCCAAATAATAATGGTGAAAATTACAATAATGGAGGAATTTATAATGGTCCAATAACAAATGCTGGAACACCAAATGGCAATGCATCGACAACTACACCATCAGCACCAGAAAGTGATGCAGGTATAATTGATAATACAGGTGAAACTTTAGATGTTATTAGTATTGACAAAAACTCAGAAGCATCTTCTGCTAGTACATCATCTAATGATGGAGGAAGTGTAATACCTACTATTTTAGGTGTAGGAGTAGCAGGAGCTGCAGCAGTGGCAGGAGCAAAAATTATTCACGATAAGAAACAAAAAACAAATGAATACTCTTATGATGAAACAGAGTCTAGTGATGATGACAATAGTTTCAACAAATTAGAGTCATATTCTGAAGATAATACATTAGATACAACAGCTACAATGCCTATAGGAAAATACAAAGCAGGAAGTGCTAATAGTCTAATATTAGAAAGCACACCAGAAGATATAAAAATTGATGATAGTATTGTAGATAATCAGAATCAAAAAGAAGAACTAGAATAAGGAAAAGAGGTCAAAAAATGAAAAAAGAAATATTACCATTAGGTAGTGTAGTACTTTTAAATGGTGGTACTAAAAAAGTTATGATAATTGGTTATTGTATGAAAACCCCTGAAAAACCAAATAAGATGTATGACTATTGTGGTTGTATTTTTCCTGAAGGAGTTCTTCGTTCTGATGTAACTTGTGTATTTGATCATGAACAAATTAAAGAAGTTTGTTTTTGTGGCTTTAAAAATGATGAAGCTAATAATTTTATTAATAAAGTAATAAAATTAACAGAACAAGAAAAGAAAAACAACCAACATAAAGAAGAACCAAGATTTCAAATAGAATCTTTGGAAACAGAGTAATTATAAAATTATTCTGTTTTTTTTATTAATATAATTCGTCAAATATTATAAAAGATTGAAGTAAGATATAACAGTGTTAATCTAAACGTGAGAAAGTTTTGTTCATTATAACCTAAAATTATCAAGACAAGTGATTTTGCAGAATATGACAATGGTTAATTCAAATCAATTATCTATAAATGCTTTTACAATAATAAAAAGGCAAATAAACACAAACAACACCAAGTAAAATATTAATGTTTTCTTTTCTTTTATTATGTAGTATAATAAATATGGTGATTGAATATGAAAATACAGTATATAATTATAGCAGTTATCTTAATTATAATTCTATTAGCTATATTAAAAGCAACAAAAAAAGATGCTAATTTGGATTTTAATAAATTAGTAGAATTATTAGGTGGTAAAGATAATATTATTGAAACAGAGACTAATTTATCTCGTTTTAAAGTAACATTAAAAGATGTGACAAAAGCTAATAAAGAAGGAATTCAAAAACTTGGTGCAAAGGGAATTGTTGAGATTGATAATCAGTTAAAGATTATTTTAGGACCAGAATCCAAGCAATTAAAAAAGTATATTGATGACTTAAAATAACAGTTTACTGTTATTTTTTTTATCTTATAGGAAAGTTCAAACTATAGAAAAATAATAAAAAAAGAACAATAAAAAAATACCAGGCATGTAAAAACATGGCTGGTATTTACTAATAACAAACCTTATTTTTTATATTCAAAA
>CALVKI010000066.1 GCA_944332635.1 uncultured Bacilli bacterium | reverse complement strand
TTTCGACAAAACTTGTCTTTTTTTTCTCTATCATTTTTAAGAAAGCTAGTATATAATGAAAATACGTGCAGTACTGAGAGGAGAACAAATGAAAAAGACAAGAGTATTAGTAGTAGACGATAATAAAAGTTTAGTAGAAATGATTAAAGAATATTTCAAAGAACGCCCCGATGTTACAATTTCGTTAGAAGCTTACGATGGAGCGGAAGGAATTCGATTAATAGAAAAGAAACAAGAAGAATACGATATCGTTCTATTGGATTTAATTATGCCTAATAAGGACGGAGTAGCAGTACTGGAACATATGAAGAAAAAGGCAATAGATAAAAAAGTCATTGTCTTAACTTCTTATAATACGCAAGACATGATTCGCAAAGTTTCTGAACTGGGAGTAAATTATTTTATATTAAAACCTTTTGAACTGGAAGATTTAGAAAAAAGAATATTAGAAGTTTCTGCTGGAGTGAAATTTGGTGGAAAAGAAATAGATATATATCATAACAATCTACAAATAGCGATAACAAAAACACTGCATGAATTAGGTGTGCCATCACATATCAAAGGTTATCAATATATTAGAGAAAGTATTTCATTGGTCTATGAACGACCAGAAATTGTAGGAGGAATTACAAAAGAATTATACCCAGAAGTTGCTAAAAAATTCAATACAACAGTATCTCGTGTAGAAAGAGCTATAAGACACGCTATCGAAGTAAGTTGGAATAGAGGCAACTGGGATTTAATGGAAGAAATATTTGGACATAGTGTAGATATTGATAAAGCAAAACCCACAAATTCAGAATTTATTATTACAGTAGCTGATAAATTAAGATTAGAATTTAGTAAACCACTAGCAAATTAAAGACGAATGACGTCTTTTTTTATTGTATTGACTTTTATATGAAAAAAAATTATACTTATTTTATTAAATATGTGAGGATGATACAAATTATGGAACGAAAAATAGAAAAATTTTTTCAAAAATGGCAAAAAGATATTATCAGAAAACCACTAATTTTATACGGACCAAAACAGGTAGGGAAAAGCTATTCTACCTTGATATTTGGTAAAACCAATTATAAAAATGCAATCTATTTTAATACTAGTAATAACAAACAATTGGAAGATTTATTTATAAGGGAAAAATCAACAGAACGAATAATATTAAATTTATCCCTTATTTCAGGAGAAACAATATTACAAGAAGATACACTGATTATATTTGATAATGTAAATAGTGTAGAAATAGTAAAAGGATTAAAATTATTTGGAAGTGAACACAGTAAATACCACATAATAGCTATTACATCCAGAAGGGAAAATTTAACTCTTTTTAAAGGCGAGGAACTACAATTTAAGAGTATGAATGAAATGGATTTTGAAGAGTTTTTATGGGCTAAGAATGAAAAATCTTTAGCAGAATTAATACGTGAATCCTTCACAAAACATAAAACATGCCCATTTCATAAATTAGCACTAGAATTATTTCAAGAGTATCTAATGACAGGTGGATTACCAGAAGTAATAGATGCTAACCTAAATGGAAAAAGTGAACAAGAAATAGATATTATAAAACAAAAAATATTAGAAGTATATGAAAGAGAATTGATATCATGTAAAAGTTTAATCGATATACCACGAGGTATAGAAGTTATAGAGTCAGTTCCAGAACAGTTAAAAAAAGAAAATAAAAAATTTCAATACGGAATAATAGGGACGGGAAGAAGAGCAAAGGAGTATGAAAGTACAATCAATTTTTTAGTAAATAATCAATTGATATACAGAAGTTACAAGATTTCTACTGTAAAATCCCCTCTTAGTAGTTGTCGGGAGACGGACAGTTTTAAACTATATTTGCCAGATGATGGTATACTATTCTCGATGCTACATATAACATCAAAACAGTTATTAAGTGATGAAAAAATAAAAGAGATATTATATGAAAATAGTATCGCTAAATCATTAGCTGAAGCTGGATATGCTCTATGTTACTATCAATCTGAAGGAAAAGCAGAAGTGAATTTTGTAATTCAAAATAGAATGGGGAAAATTATACCAATAGAATTAATTACAAAAAGGGATTCTAAAGCAAAATCTTTAGCGGTATTTATGAAAAAGTTTACGGTTACAGAAGCTTATCGCGTAACAGAAAATAATTTTTCAACAAGAAAAGAAATTAGATATATTCCGATTTATGCAACTTTTTGTTTGAATGATAATAGAATGTGAGGAGAATATAATATGAAAAAACCAATAGTACTTGCTATATTAGATGGATATGGATTAAGAAAAAAAACACACGGAAATGCAGTTGCTTTAGCGAGTAATCCGGTGTTTACAGAATTGTGGAATACTTATCCACATACAACACTAACTGCATCCGGACAACTAGTGGGTCTTCCAAAAGGACAAATGGGAAATAGTGAAGTTGGACATATGAATATAGGTGCAGGACGAATTGTCTATCAACCATTAGAATTAATCAATAAATCAATAGCTGACAAAGAATTTTTCCAAAACAAAGAAATAAAAAAAATAATGAACCATGTAAAAGAAAATGATTCAAAATTACATTTAATTGGACTTATAAGTGATGGAGGAGTGCATTCACATATAAATCATTTATTAGCATTATTAGATATGTGTAGATTAGAAAATGTAACTAATGTATATCTTCATTTGTTTACAGATGGACGTGATGTACCACCAAAAAGTTCATATACTTATATAAGAAAAGTTGAAGAAAAGTTAAATAGTTTAGGTTTTGGGCAAATTGCATCCATCTCTGGAAGATATTATGCAATGGATAGAGATAATAACTATGATAGATTAATAAAAGCATATAATGTGATTGTGAATGACAAAGGAGAAATAAAACAGTCTCCAAAAGAATATATAGAAGATAGTTATAAACAGAACATAATAGACGAATTTTTCTTACCAGTAAAATTTATAGAAAAAGGAAACATCCAAGAAAATGATGGAGTTATTGCATTTAATTTTAGAAAAGATAGATTGCGTGAAATACTTACAGCAATAACTAATCCAACAGCAGTAGATATGGAAGCAGTTCATTTTAAGAATGTAAAAACATTAACTATGATGCCAGTAGTAGAATCTGTAAAAGCCGCTCATGCATTTAGTGATCCAAAATTAACAAATATTCTAGGAGAATATATTGAAAATAAGAATTTATCACAGTTAAGAATTGCAGAAACAGAAAAATATGCTCATGTAACTTTTTTCTTTGATGGAGGAAAGGAAATAGATTATAAAAATGAAAAGAAAATATTAATACCATCTCCTAAAGTAGCAACTTATGATTTAAAACCAGAGATGAGTGCTGATGAAGTTACAAAGAATTTATTAAAAGAACTAGGAAATACAGATTTAGTAATTTTAAACTTTGCAAATGGAGATATGGTAGGACATACAGGGGTATTAGAAGCAGCGATTAAAGCTGTCGAAACAGTAGATAAAAATTTAAAACTAATCTACGACAAAGTAATGGAATTAGGAGGTATTCTAATTGTTACGGCTGATCATGGAAATTGTGAAGAAATGTTAGATGATAATAATAACATAATAACATCTCATACAACTAATCCAGTACCTTTTATTATTACACAAAAAAACTTGAAACTTCATGAGGGAAAATTGGCAGATATTGCTCCAACAATATTAGATTTAATGAATATAGAAAAGCCTGTTGAAATGACAGGAGTAAGTTTAATAGAAAACTAAAGCAATGTTAAGAAGTTCATTGTTGCTTTGCTTTTTCTATAATGGGACGAAACTGTTCCATATTAAAATCCAATAAAACATCCAAACTAACATTTAAAGCTTTTGATATTCTCCATGCCGTAAAAAGAGAAATTGTGTCTTTCCCCTTTAAAGATTCTAAAGATCTAATAAACTCATGCGAAACATCAACGGCTTCTGCTAATCTAGCTTGTGTCCAACCCCTTGAAATTCTGATATTTCGAATATGTTCAATGACCATTTTTTTAAAATATAATTCATATAGTTTTCTTTCTTCACGATTCATAGTATCACCATATTGTTAGTATGTTTTGTTAAAAGAAAAATATGACAAAAACAAATTTGTTTGATTGCGAAAATATATGAAAATCTCTATAATAAAGAAGAAGAGAGGAAAAAATGAATGATAGATTAATTTTTCACATAGATGTAAATAATGCTTTTTTATCGTGGACTGCTGTTCTTTTATTAAGAAAAGGATATAAAATAGATATTAGAAAAATACCTGCGATTATTGGGGGCTCTGAGACGGAAAGGAGAGGAATTGTTTTAGCAAAATCTCCTATAGCTAAAAAATATGGAATAAAAACAGCTGAGACAATATATCAAGCGAGAAAAAAATGTCCTAATTTAAAAATTTATCCACCAAATTATAGTTGGTATTATAAACAATCAAAACAGCTTTTTGAATACTTATCACAATACTCTCCATCATTAGAAAAATTTTCAATTGATGAGTGTTTTTTAGATATGACAGGAACAAATTACTTGTATAAAGATTATTATCAATTAGCGTTAAAAATAAAAGAAGAAATAAAAGTAAAATTTGGGTTTACCGTGAACATAGGTATTGGTAATAATAAGTTATGTGCAAAGATGGCGTCTGATTTTGAAAAGCCAGATAAAGTTCACACCCTATTAAAAGAAGAAATTGAAACAAAACTGTGGCCTCTAGATGTTGGAGATTTATTTATGGTGGGAAAGAGAACCAAAGAAGAATTAAATAAACTTAACATCTTTACAATAAAAGATTTAGCTTTTGCTGATGATAAAATTTTAAAAAATCAATTTAAAAACCAAGCAAGATATCTAAAAGAATCTGCATGGGGAATAGATAATGTGAAAGTACAATCAAGAAGTAGTAAGACAACCAGTATTTCTACAACTGAGACATTAACTCATGATTATACTGATGAAAAAAAGTTAAAAGAGATATTATTTAGACAAACAGAAGATGTAACTAGAGAATTGCGAAAACAAAAACAATATACAAAAACAGTAGCTGTTATTTATAAAAATAATGATTTTAGAAACTATTCTGCCCAAGCCCAATTACCATATCCAACAAACAATACTAAAGAAATTTACAAATTGGTGGTAAAAATATTTGATAAAAGCTATAAAAGAGATCCGATTCGTTTAATTGGCATAAGACTTGCAAATTTACAAGAAACCAAAGAAAAACAGATGACTTTATTTGATAAAAATAATGAAGAGGAAAAAGAAGAAGAAATACAAAAGACAATTGATGAAATTAATCAGAAATTTGGCAAATCAATTGTAGTTCCTGCATCATTAAAAATTATAGGAAACTCAAAAATCAAAAAAAACGAAACATAAAAAATTATATCTTATATACTAACGTATAGTAAAAAACTCAATTGAAAATTTAAAAGTAAACAATGAATAAAATTTGGTTCTTTGTCAAATAGTGTTGGTGAACAATAAATTTGATAAATGAATTGATTATGAAGGGTGATGAAAATCACCCTTTTATAATGCCTTTAATTAAGAAAATACGAGATATAAAATGATCAAA
>CALVKI010000065.1 GCA_944332635.1 uncultured Bacilli bacterium | reverse complement strand
AAAACAGGATGATAAAACAGAAAGATAAATTACAATTTCTAAATAAGCATAAAAATAGATACAATTAGAAAAGAGGTAATTATTTATTACATAAAAAGGAGGATTTAATATGAGCCTAACAATTAATATATATTATACTGGAGAAAATGGAGCAGCAAAAAAATTTGCAGAAGAAATGGTGAAGACAGGAATTGTTGATAGAGTAAGAGCCGAAAAAGGTAATAAAAAATATGAATACTTTTTTCCAATGGATGATTTAGAAACAGTTTTATTAATAGATAGATGGGAAAGTCAAGAAGCTTTAGATGAACATCACAAATCTCAAATGATGAAAGAGATAGCAAATTTAAGAGATAAATACCATCTTCATATGAAAGTAGAACAATTTGTTGAAAGGAAATAACTGCAATTCTACTGCAACTAAACTAATGGTCGAGAAAACTAAACTGATTATTGCTTTACTTTGTCTATGAATTATAGTAACATTTAATTATAATAATTTAGGAGGTAATAATAATGAAAAGTATTGGAGAAACAATTGCTTCTTTAAGGAAAGCAAAGGGAATGACTCAAAGTGAGTTAGCTGAAAAAATGAATGTTACTGATAAAGCTGTTTCAAAATGGGAAAGAGATTTATCTTGTCCAGATGTTAATTCAATATCAAAATTGGCAGATATACTAGATGTATCAGTAGAAGAACTTTTAAAGGCAAAAAAGCAAGAATATTCAAATACTAAAATTAAGGATTTGATTAATTTGATATTTAAAGCAGTTGCTTTAGCGATGGGGATTGCAGTTATAGTTTTAAATGTATTAAATAAAATAGATGTAGAGGCTTCAATAATAATGTTAGGTATTGGGATAGCTTGTATAAGTATTTATTTATTAGATGATAAAAAGAATTTATAGATTTAAAAAGAGTAATTACTCTTTATTATGTTAGTATAAAAAATGAAAATAGATAAGTATGCCCCCAAGACATTTAAACTAAGGATATAAATTTGAAGCATTAAAAAATATATAGACAAAATGTCAATAAAAATAGCAGAAATGTAAAAAATAATTGATAGAAAAAATTTGAGAAAAGTTGTACACTTAAATTTGGAGGTGGATGAAATGAATATAGGAAGTAATTTATTTCAAGCAAGGAAAAAAGCAGGATTATCACAAGAAACGGTTGCTGAAAAATTAGGAGTAAGCAGACAAACAATTTCAAAATGGGAGACAGATGAAACAATGCCAGATATTTATCAAGCAAAAAGAATGGCAAAGTTGTATAATTTGTCTCTGGACAATTTAATAGAATTTGATATTGATGAGAGAGAGATAGAAGAAGTAATAAAGAATTCTAATGAAGAAAAAGAATCTAAAATTGATTGGACTAATGTTTGGAGTAAAAAATATCCTGTACTTGCAACATATCAAAAGAAAGTTAATATATCAAAGTATGCCATTGAGCTAAGAAAAATGCTTAATGATTTAAGCTTGGAATATGGATATAATGAATTAGATAGCATGTTAGTATTAAAAGACATACTTTATCATGAATGGAAAGATAATAAATAGTACTAACTTATAAGGTTTATAAAAGTGGTTATATTGATAAGCTATTTTGAAGATAGTAATTTATCTTCAAAATAGGAAAAAAAGGAGCAATGTTGCTCCCTTTTTTAAGTTTCAGCAAGAACCGCACCTAGTACAAGAATACCTTCATTTTCAGCATATATCGTATTAAATTGAGATATAGGAAGCGGATTAGTTCCAAGTCCACATTCAATAGTATATCCAGGCAAATTATAAGTCTGAATAAACCAGTCTTTGTAGCCTGCAAAACTAGACGAAAACGGAGTATCTTCTAACTCATATCCACTTGATGCAGCAAACTGCTCGCCAATATAATATGAAGCAGGAGGAAGAAAATCTAAATATCGCCAGAAAATAACTCTACCTTGAGTATGATAAGCGAGTATCAATCTAAAATTATGAGCTAAAGTAAATCTATACAAAGCAATTGCCTCTGGAGCAACAAGAGGAGCAGAACCAACATAATCGCGAGGGGCAGGAGAAGTAAAACCCTGTTCAAATTTTATTTCCTTTGCCTTATCCCAACTAGCAGGAAATTGCAAATTTAAGTCTACACCTGTGGGTTTTAAAATATACCAACCAAAAAGGAAAAATAATAAAATACAGTAATCATCTATATTACAGAGTATTTCAAATTAATTGAAGTATTCTGTATTTTTTATGGTTGATTTATTGCTAGAATTGGAGTGGTATATGAAGGAAAATAAAGAATCAATAGGGTATTATTCAGTAATTCCCGCAACAGTTTTATATAATAAAGATTTAAAAGCAAATGAAAAATTGTTATATGCAATAATAACATCTCTTGCTTGTAAAGAAGGCTATTGTTTTGCATCTAATAAATATTTAGCAGAGAAATTAGATGTAAACCCAAAAACAGTTTCAAGATGGATTTCAGATTTAAGAGATAAAAATTTCATAATTGTTGAGTTGATGAGGAATGAAAATAATCAAATAATTCAAAGAAAAATTTATATAAATGATTCACCATATCCATTAAATAATGGATACCAGTATCAATCAAAAAATGGACAGGCTATCCATCAAAAAATGGAAGATAATAATATAAGAAATAATATTAGAAATAATAATAAAGTAAATAGTAAAATTATTTCTAATAATACGAAACAAAGAGAATATTCTGAAGAATTTTTAAGTAGTTTATATGCAAATTTTAATATGTAAAAATAAAATTAGTCCTTATAAAATTCGAGATTAAACTTATAAAATGGTAATAAAGAATTTCTCTCAGCGAACTAAAAAGGTATTAGGAGATTTTCTCCTAAACAGCTAAAAGGGTGTCAAAACACCACGCTGGCGAATATTGGGCATTAAAAATGATCCAATATTAAGAGTAAATAAATTTATTTGATTTTTTTATAAAATAGGATTTTAATATTTCATAAAATATAATTGCAAGAAATAAATAATTTTGATAAAATAATCTTGCTTTATAAAAATAAAAAGATTGGAGGCGAGTAAATGTATAAACTTATA
>CALVKI010000064.1 GCA_944332635.1 uncultured Bacilli bacterium | reverse complement strand
TACCGTTTTTGATAACTTTACCTTCTACAGTAACATTAGTAAGATAAGGACTTCCTATTTTACTATCAAGCATTAATACTTGGTCGAATTTAACAACATCACCAGCATTAGCATTTAATTTTTCAACAAAAATTTCAGAACCTTCTGTTACGTAATATTGTTTTCCTCCAACTTTAATTACAGCATTCATTCATATACCTCCTTTTTTTAACTTAAGACTCGCTCTTAAGGCACAAGTGTTCTTGTTTTTACCTTTTCAATGCGGTTTGAGCATGAGGCGTCAAACAGTTAGAGTATATCATATATCATTTGCACTGTCAACTTTTTAGATTGGTTATGCTTTGTTTATTAAATTATGTTGATTTTTTTTGAAAGTGCACAATTAATGTGCAGTTAGTTTTAAATACATATAATATCTTCTTGAGCAATTTGTTTGGTATTAAAGGAGGCATTGAAAATGGCAAACTATTGTCATCTATCTTATGAAGATAGAAAAAATATAGAAGATGGATTAAATGAAAATAAATCCATCAATCAAATTGCTAAAGAATTAAATAGAATTATTCTACAATCTTAAGAGAAATAGACAAAAACAAAAAATATTCCGAACCATCAAGTTGGAATAACTATAAAATAAATCATCCTGATTTAGATTTATCTTGTGAGAAGTTAAAACATTCTCCATATGTTTGGAATGGTTGTAAATCTAGAAGTGGTTGTAGAAAAATTAGATGGACTTATTATGCTAGAGAAGTTCAAAAAAACTATGAAGAATTAATTAAATCTTGTAGGCAAGGCATTAATCTTAACGTAGAAGAAATATATAATATTAATGAAATAATTACTCCTCTTATTAAAAAAGGGTAAACCACTAATCATTTATACATAAATCACCCTGATATTTTAAATTTTAGTAAAAGTTCTTTTTATAGATACATTAATCATGGCGTCTTTGAATTTGGACCACTTGATTTTCCTAGAATTGTTAAATACAAAAAAAGAAAAAATTCTAGTAATAGAAGAACTAGAAAAGAACGTGAAATATTGATTGGTAGAAAATATTCTGATTTTATTGAATTCACTTCTAATAATCCTGATTTAAATATTGTTGAGATGGATACTGTTGAAGGATTAAAAGAAGAATCTGATTGTTTTCTTACATTGCTTTGGAGAAAATCTAAATTTATGCTTATATTTAAATTAGAAAAACAAACAACTGATGAAGTGTCTAAAATATTTAATATTCTTCAAGAACTTATACCATATGAGAAATATAAACAGTTATTTCAAGTTATTCTCACAGATAATAGGCATGAATTTTTTGATGTTAATAATATTGAATGTATTCAATCTACCGGTGAATATGTAACTCATTTATTCTTTTGTGATCCACATGCTTCTAGTCAAAAAGGTAGTATAGAAAAAAATCATGAATTTATAAGATACATTTTACCAAAAGGTTATTCACTTAAAAATATAAATCAAAAAAATTGTGACTTAATAATGAATAATATTAATTCATTATGTAGAGATTCATTGAATGGTAAATCTCCATATGAAGCCATGTTATTTTTATGTGATGATAATATTCTTAAAACGCTTAATTGTTATTATATAAAACCAGATGAAATTATATTAAACGAAACTTTATTAAAAGATTAAATAAAAAATATTTATAGGAATCAACTATAAATATTCTTAGACAAACAAATTGCTATAAATTTATCATTCACTATAATGTAGACATTGTGCACTTAATTTAAAAAAAATACAATTTCTACACTTTTTGACGTGGAATAAAAATCATTTGTCAAATACAATATACCACTTATTGTTATTTTACACCATTCTTTTTTTCTTAAAACGACTAAAAAATGTGCATTTTCTTATGAAAATACACATTTTATGGCGTAATGCACTTAATTGTGCACTTTAGTTAGAATTTAACGGTTTATTAAATTAAAATATGCGAAAGAATTAATTTACCAATCTGTTTTGTGATATGTTTTTTATTTCAGTTGGTGTAAACTTTCTTCCTGTTATCAACGCTTCTTGCCAGTTGCATATAGACTGATTTAATTGATTCCTTTTTACTTTATTTTTAGAAAAGTAGACTCCTCCATAAACATAAGTTCTAGGAGTCTCTAATATTTCTTCTTTATTCATTCTAGTTTCTATAGGTAAGGTATTTAGTTCTATATACTCTTCTATCTTTTCATCTGGTACTAAAAAATGTTCTGTATGCAGTAATCCTTCCAACATTTCTTCTTCTACAGGCATATTTAGGCTTTCTAATATTTGTAGACGCTTCCATCGAAGTGTCTCATAATTTAATAATCCTAAGTTATTAGTTAATGCTTTTTCTTTTCCCAACTCTAAAATAAAATCAATTTTCTCATCTAGCCAATCTTGTTCTAAAAAATGATAATTGGTTGTTGTATGTAGTTGATTTAGCAAATCATATTGACTTAGTGTTTCTAGATTTTTTTGTAGAATTTCACAATCAATTAATTTTACCCAACTTCTTCTCTCATATAATTCAGTAGAGCCAGTTATTTTTCTTATTGTTTTAGTATTCCTTCTTATTCTTTCTGGATAGTTATATGCATCATTCCAAATATCAGGCGTTGCTTTTATAATATCTATTCCTATTAGTCTTTGATCCAGTAAACTAACAACTTCTTTTATTCTATTTAGGGAGGTGTTTTTTAAAGCTTCACTATTGTTTTTAATTTGCATATCTTTTAATACTGATAATATTTTTTCTAATTCCTTATAGGAATAATGTTGCATTAATTCTTCTACATCAACATTTTCTACACGATGCTTTTGACATAAAGCAAGGTAGCCTTTTTTACTATTTTCTACTAAATCACCATATTTCTTTTCTAGTGTTTTATAGTATTCTTGGTTTTGCTGATAAATTTTTTTTAATATTTCTAATCTTAATGATGGATTACTAATATTAGTTAATATATTTCTATAGTCTGTAATCTCTTCTGAATTTTTACTTAATACTGTAATAATTCGATCATAAGCTTTTATTTCTCTAATTTTAAGTTGGTTTTCTTTTTCTTGTTTTGCTTTTAATTTGTTTAAATATGTTATTATTGTCCTTGAAACTTTTTTAATACTAGAAATATCATAACTATTTGCTAGATTTTGTTGTTTTACCATAGGATTGGTTTTAAATTTATTTTTATTGATTAATTGCTGATCTTCTTTTATTTGATAAAATAATTGTACAAGTAACAAGGCGTATCCCCAGACTTCAGGATTTTTATGAAATGCTTCTATAAAATCTATTAGTCTTTCATTTTCTTTTTGTTCTAATTTTTTGGCTGCTGGGGCAATATAATATTGTTCGGGATCGCATTTTGAATCTTCTATTAATTCTTCTAGAGCAATTTTTTTATCTTCACTATATAGTATATCCATAATATCTTCATAATTATCTGCTGTTGCAAAATCATCTATTAATAAAAGTAGCGAATGTATTTCATCTGAAGTACATCTTTCAAAAATTGGTACTATTTTTTCAGCAATGTTTTTTAATTCGTTTATAGAAAAATTTGAATCTCTGCTTTTTACGTAAGCCATAATTAATTCTTCAATACTAATATTGTTATAAGTTTTAATGTCTGAAAAGTTGATTTGTTGCAAAAAAATTGTGAAAAACTGAACTTCTGGATTTTCATTGTTTATTTCTTGTCTTAATTTGTCTTGTTCTAATTTGATTTGGTTGATTATTTCTTTTTGCATTTTGCTCCACCTTTCTGACATCTGGCGTGCATTTGTAGTTTATCCCATAATCTTTGTTCATATACAGCTTGACTATTTAAATATTGTGTATTATTTAATTCTAATTTTATATCCGTAAGAAAGGCTTTATAATTACCAATCTTTCTTTCTAACTGTTCATGATATCCATGACTTTGCATTACTTTTTTTATAAATGCTGTTATGATTGCATAAGTATCTTTTCCTACTCGGTCAAACACTACTCTAGCTCCAGTATCTATATCTCTTACTTCACTAATACCTGCTATTTTTGTATTACTACTTGTGAACCTTTTAACTCCTTTAAAAGTTCCATCTTGAATTGATTGAAAAAGTGAATTAAAGCTTGAATATAGTTCTTGAGGTATACTTTCTAGTTCTTCAAGTATACGGATAGTGCCACTTGAATTTGGAACAAAAATTAACCTATTTTTTACCGATATATTTTCCTCAACATCCTTTATATACATTTTCGTAAGTAGACTAGAAATAACATCTAACTTCATTTTTTCTAGTTGAATTTCTTTTTGAGCAAATTGGAAATCTTGTAATCCTAAATTTGATGCTTCAGTTATAATAGAATTAAAATCTCTCAATGATTTAATGCTTTCCAGTTTTAAGCGTAATAATAGTCTTTCATAATTATCTTTTCTAGTCGGAGGTAATAAATGTACTATTTCTTCTTTAGTCATATCTTCTGTAATACTACGGAGATTATTTAAATAAAAGTCTACTTCATCTTCAAATTCTTTCTGAATATTTATTTCTTTAGTTGATGTAGATGAAAAAACTTCTTTAGATACAATAATTCTAGTTGGTATAGACAACTTATTCACTTTATTTAGCATCTCTTTTAGCCTTTTGGATGTCGCTTTATTTTTGTCTAGAACTTCTAGTAATTCTTTTTCTGTTATATTATCAATGTTTACTGTTTCAAAAGATGACTTCATAATACCCCCTTTTTATATTTGTAGATTTTAGAATTTTGCATAAGTATTTTCCAATTGGGCTGCTTTTTATTTTATAATCAATTGTTTTTCAATTATCTTTTTTGTTATTATCTCTTGTTCTCCTTCGCTAATAAACGAATCTTTTAGAAATACTGTTTTTATTGGGAAAGATGTTAGAGCACCATTTTTTAATTCCTCTATATTCCTTTTTATTCTATCTTTAGATAGAATAACCCCATATACATTATAAGTTCTGTTAGTTTGATAGAAAGTACTTAATCTGTTTTCTATCTTTTCTATTTCTTCTAATGATACAACTTCTTCATCAAAAGATATTTCTGGTGCTAAAATATAATTTTCTATCTTATCATCTGGGACAATAAATGTTTCACTATCTAATATATTTTGTAACGTATCTTTATCTGGTATTTTAAAATTTAAATCTTTTAATATACGAATACGTAAAAGCCTATTTTTGTCATAATTCAATAGATTTAAATTCTGTTCTAATAATGATTCAAGTCCCACCTCTAATACCAAGCTAATCAATATATCTAAATCTTTTTTAGCTAAAAATTCAAAAGATGTAGTTCTTGACATACTACTTAATAAACTATTTTTTTCTAAGGTATCTAAATTTTTGGCAAAATCATAATCATCTATTAACCAAGAACTCTCACTCTTACTTAATAATTCTGGATTTACTCTTTTTTCTGATAATTTGTCCTTTTTAACTGCTACTTGATGAATAAATTTGGATTTTGAATTTATTAGACTTTGATTTTCTTTTAAGAATTGCTTTGTAATATACCCTTCACTTATCAATGTTAGTAGTTGTTCTAAATAAGAACTGGTGGTAGTTTGTAACAATGATAAGAGTGTATTTTTATCTTCTATTTCTAATTGCTTTCCCTTTACTAAAATATTTTTTGTTTCAGCTAGTGGATGTAACATGACATCTTCATCTTTATACATGTCTGGAGAAATTCCATATTCTGCTAAAAGAGATTGATATTTTGCTGCTGTATTCTCTGATAATTTATCAAATACATTTTGCATTTCTTGTTGAACAGCTAAATTTTGTTGATAAATTAATTTTAATATTTCTAATTGCAAATTTTCATCTTCTATTTTGCTAATAATAGTTTCTGGATTTTTGATAAGTTCTAAACTATCTCTTTGCAAAAAGTTTTGTCTAAGAAAATCGTATGCTCGTAACTGTTTTTTAGCAGTTTTCTTTCTGGCATTATCATTTGTTCTAATTGCCCCAGCATATTCGATAATTTTACTAAAGCTCTTTTTTATTTTGAAAATAGAGTATGTAGCGACTTGTTCTATACGTTTTGTAGCTATCTGTTCTCTTTTTTTTCTAGATACCCGAAAGTGATTGTTAGCAATATATTCGTTTAGTTCTTCTTTAATTGCTTCATACTCTTCTTGTGTAGTTTTAAGGATTTCGATTATAACTAAACCGTCACTAATTTCAAACTTTTTTTCAGCATATATTTTAAACAATGATAAAAAATCATAGTTCTCATCTGTTAATAGTTTTCTTATTTTTTTCGATTTAGGAATTTTCATTAGCTTTATATTTAAATACATATTTTTTAAAATACGATTTTTTTCTATCAAATTAAAAGAATAATTGTCAGCAATTGTAAGAAGACCACGTATTATTTTGTTAAACTCCTGTGCTGATGTTTCTTCAACAATTGGACGAATAGACGCAGCTGCTTTTAATAGTTTGTGTATATCCATACTATTTGGGTGTAATACTTTAGTATATGCTATAAAAAGGTCTGTCAAGTCGATATTAGTCCAGGAATTTATTTTTAATAGATCATTATTTTGTAAAAATTTATTAAAATACTCTACTTCTTCATCTTGAAATGTGATGATATCAATTAAATCTTGTTGTCTTTTTATAATCTCAGTCAGTAACTCTTCTTTAGTCATACTCTTTTCTTCCTTTTTCCTTTATTGCACCTTTAACTTTTTTATTTTTTCTTCCAAGTTTATTCCATAGCTCTGCAACGTTGAAATCATTTTCTTTTCTAAAACTGTCATCTGATAGTTTTTTTTCTAATATTGGTCTTATCTTTTTGTATTCAGCTATTTTTCTTTTTAGTGGTGCTAGATAAGATTTGTCATTATCACTTTTTTTCATAAACACAGTAATAATCGAATATGTTGTAGAACTAATTCTATCATATACTACTCTTATTTTAAAATCTTTAACTTCACAAAATCCTGCTAGTCCATCATTAGAAGCATTAAATCTTTTAATATTTTTAAATGTTCCATTTTCTATAGATAAAAATAATTCTTTTATTCCTTCATAATAGTCCCTTGGAATCTTATCTAATTCTTCTAAAACTCTGCAATTTCCAAACATTGTTGGAACTAATAATAAATCATTTTTTATTTGTTTTTCCTCTTTTACTTCCGTTTCAATAGAAGCATTTTTCTTTGCTACTAATGTATCATTTATAATATTAAGTTTTCTTATTTCTAATTCTAATTCATCTTTGTAATATATTAATTCTTCTTTTGAAATATTTTTTGTTAAAGTCATTAATTTTTTTATTTCTCTTATAGCTCTTATAGTTTCTAATTTTAGTCGTAACATTATTTTAAAATAATGATTATTCTCTGTACTTGGAAAAGCATTTACTATTTCTTGGCCTTTCTTTTCTCTTACATTTTCTATGTAATATAACATTTCATCTTCTAACATTTCTTGTATAGGTTCTTCTAAAACTGGTGGTTGTGAGGTTGCTACTTTATTACTATTTGGTATTCTTACTGGTCTTTTAAGTACACTTGTATGTTTTAACTTAGTGATTTCTTGGCCTAATCTGACGGCTATTTCATTGTTGAAATTAATTGCTTCTAATAATTCTTCCTTTGTAGACTTATTTTCGTCTATTATTATAAATCCCATATAGTTCCCCCTCTTCTTCATTCTTGTTCGTTACTGGGTTCATATTGTATCATCTTTTTTGTTTTTTTTCAATCTTTTCTAAAATTTATGGTACACTTATATAAGAGATAGGAGGTTTTCATGAAATATAAAAGGGTTTTATTAAAATTTAGTGGAGAGGCACTTGCTGGCGATAAACAGTCTGGTATTGCTTTTGATGAAGTTTTAAACTTTGCTAAAGAAATCAAAGAATGTGCTGATAAGGGAATTGAAATTGCTATTGTTGTTGGTGGTGGTAATTTTTGGCGGGGTAAAGCAAATTTGTACATGGATCGTGCTACAAGTGATTATATAGGTATGCTTGCTACTACAATGAATGCACTTGCCTTAGGAGATGCATTCAAACAAATTGGTCAAGATGTTAGAGTACAAACAGGGATTGAAATGAGACAAGTGGCTGAATTTTATATTAAAGATAGAGCTATTCGGCATTTAGAAAAAGGCCGTATTACTATTTTTGGTTGCGGTACGGGTAGTCCTTTCTTTTCTACCGATACTGCTGCAGCGCTTAGAGCTGCTGAAATAAAAGCAGATGCTCTTATTAAGGCTACAAATGTTGATGGCATTTATAATAAGGATCCTAAACAGTTTCAGGATGCCAAATTCATTTCTCATGCTACTTATTTAGATATATTGAATAAAAAATTAAAAGTGATGGATTCTACTGCTATTAGTTTGTGTATGGAGGAAGAAATTCCTATTTTAGTGTTTAATATTCATAAACCTGGAAATTTACGTAAGCTTTTACTTGGAGAAGAAATTGGTTCTGTTATATCATAGTTAGATAAGTGTCAATTTTTGATACTACTACTTTTTGAAAAAAGACAAAATAATGAGTTCATATAGTAAATATGGATAATAAAAAAATGAAATGATGTGAACTTCGTTTCTTCATATCGAAAAATGGAGTTCATATCATTTTTGCTTGACTGCATCAAATTACTGCTCTTTTATTTTTCTAAACATTTCATCAATTATAGAATACAAATAACATTCTACTTGCTTATTTGTTTTTTTATTTAAAATTTTTCTATAACCATTTAATTGTTTATCATAATTTTCATCATTAATGTTTTTTAACTTATAATCGACAATAATAATTTTTTTCTCCTGTTCAATTACTAGATCCATAATTCCATGTGTATTTTCGGTTGTATCAACAAATTCGTATTCTGGATAAAAGTTACTGTTTATATTTTCTTTTACTAATGAACTATTAAAAAAAGCTTCTACTTTTCTTCTTATATTTTCTGGTACGTATTCTAGTTTAGGCTCTTTAAAGTTTAGTTGCTCTAATACTTGATGTACTTTTGTACCAAAATCCATTTTTTCTCTTTCTTCTTTAGTAGATAAATGAAGAATATCTTTAGAGTATCTAGTACGTTCAATTGTTTCTTTTGCTATTTCTAACTCATTTACATTTATAAAATCTTTAGATAATAGCAGTTGTTGTTCATTGATAGCATTTTTAGATAATAAGTAATCTTTTGAAGGCGTTATATTTACTTTTGTCTCATATGGTAATAATGATGAATATATACTTTTGATTATTGCTAAGAAAGAGTTATATTTACTACGTATACTACTACTTACTATGCTAGTACATTCTGCTGTTTCTTCTATTTGTTCTGTTACCATTATCATTTTTTCTTTTGCCCTTGTTAACGCTACATAAAATAATCTTATTTTTTCAGACACTTCTTCTTGTTTTGTCTTTTCTTTTACTAACATTTTTAGGATAGTATCTTTATAAAAGTCTGTCACCATTGGTAAAATTATTCCATAATTATTATCAAAAATAATTTTTTCTTTTAAATCTCTTAAATTAAATTTAGAAGCAAATCCTGCAAAATAACAGATTGGAAATTCTAATCCTTTTGATTTATGAATTGTCATAATCTTGCAACTATTACTACTATCAGTATTAACATTAAACTTTAAGTCTTGCCCACTATCAAAAATAGCATCCAAATGAATAATAATATCTTCGATTGTATAACCGCTCTCTTCTAAATTTCCAATTAAATTATAAAAATATTCTAATCTTACTTGGAAGGAAGTAATATTTCCTATTTTTATTAGTTTTTCTTCATATTCGACTTTTTTTATAACTTTTAAGAAAAATTCTCTTGGTGTTGTATCATCTAACATTTCGCTTAATTCTTTGCACATTTGGTATAATTTTGTCTCTTTTATTTTATCTTTTACTAACGCATCATATATTTCTTCGTCTGATAGCTCAAACAAATAACTTCTAGCTATTGATACAAAACTATATTTTAGACTATTAAAATCATCTTTTCTTTTAATTCTGACAATTAAATTTAAGAGATTTTTTATAACTAGTATATCATTATCTTTACTTAGAGATTCTTCTTTTAGGATAGATAGTGGTATTCCTAAGTATTCAAATATTTTTTTATATAGCTCAAAATTTTTACTTTTGTCTAATAAAATAACAAAGTCTTTATATTCTATAGGTCTTATAATACCTGTGTCTTTATCAAATACTTGATAATTATTTTTTACTTTATTTTTAATATCATCACCTATAATAAATGCTTCTTGTTCATCTTTCGTAATTGGGGTTGCTTTATCTAACGTATATGTGAATAGTTCCATGTGGTGATTATCTTCTGTTTTTCCATCTTGCTCATAAGCCATATTACCAAAGACCATTTGATGAGAAGTTTTGTAATCTGCACCACCTATCTCATCATCCATAAATTGATTGAATAACAGATTTATATCTTCTAAAACTTCACGCCTAGATCTAAAGTTTTTTACCAAATCGATCTTTGTTCCTTGGTCTGTATCACGATAGGTATCATATTTTTGTTTAAATAAATAAGGATTGGCATTTCGAAATCTATAAATAGATTGCTTAATGTCTCCTACCATATAGACATTATTATTGGCAATTAAATTAATAAAAACTTCTTGAGTATCAGAAGTATCTTGATACTCATCAACCATAATTTCCTGAAAACTAGTTGTTAATTCTTCTCTTATCTCTTTGTTTTCTGCAACAATTTTGATTGCTAGTCTTGAGATGTCAGTGAAGTTATAAATTTCTTCTTCTTCTTTATATGAAGTTAGTCTTCTATCTAAATCTTGTAATATGTCAATAATTTCTTCTTGATTTTGTACTGTACTATCTAACTCTTTTTTTATTTCTTCGATAGTTTCATAAACCATTTCCTCTTTTATCTCTTCTAACACTTCTGTTAATTGTTTTTTTAGAGTTTTACCTCTTTCATCTGAATTTTTAGGTAGTGCCGGGAATCTAGAGAAATTGTCTAAAGCTTTTTTCTTTTCTTCATAGCTTTCTTTATTTAAAAACTCATACAGATAGTCTTCAACTTTTGTCATATATTTACCGTCAAAATAAGAAGACATTTCTGCTAATAATTCTTTTACTTCTCTAATCTTATTTTTAATACTTTGAAGATAGTCTTCTATTACTTTATCCCAAGACTTAGTATAATTATCTAAATATGTTGCTAAAAAATGTTCTTTATCATATTTCAATTCTATTTTTTGATAAATATCAAGAAGAGATTTTTTTAATTCTTTATCATCTTTATAACAAAAATCATGAATTAATTTAGTGAATTTTTTATCTCTTAATAAATATCTTTCATCTAATATTTTTTCTAATAATTGTTGCTTTTTGATATTTATTACTACATCATCTGTAATTTTTATTTTATTTGTACAATTAATAATTGTATGATATTTTTTGACAATTGATAATGCAAAAGAATCAAAAGTTGTGATATAAGCTCCATCAATTCTATTCATCTCATCTTCTAGGCCTTTAGTTTTTCGGATGGCTTTTCTGATACGTTCTTTCATTTCAGTAGCGGCTGCATTGGTAAATGTTAAAACTAATAATTCATTGATATGTACACCACTTTTTAACTTTCTAATTACTCGTTCAGTTAATACAGCTGTTTTTCCAGAACCTGCCCCAGCTGACACAATAATATTTTTGCCTTCTTCATCGATTGCTTGCTGTTGCTCAGGTGTCCAAGTTGGCATTATCATCCCTCCCATCTAAAAATGATAAATCTTCTACTTTATCTAAATATACAGTATCTTTTTGACTCTTGTAACAGATGTCTTTGAATTCACAAAATTCACATGAAATATTTTTTCCATCATAAACCTTAGGATTAATACTAAAATCAGCTTCTAAAATTTTGTCTGTTGTTTTTTCTATTTGTTTTTTAGTGTAAGATATCATATCATAAACTTCTTTATCGTTTAATATTTTTGTATAGTGATAAAAGCCTTTTTCTGTTGTTTTCATACTTTTTATAACTTCACTATTTTCATATGTAGGATCAAACCTTGATAAAATACTAATATCGTCAGTTGAGTAGCCTTGCAATTTAATTCGATCTTTTTTTATCTCCTCTAATGATTTTTTATCGAATGATGGATAGTTAAATAAAATATTTTGATAATAAATACCAGTAAAGATTGGATTATCAAAGACTTTGGAATAATTAATTAAATATAAATATATTGGCAACTGCATAGATAGGCCATACTTCATTTTTTCTATTTTGGTATCTACTGTTCCTGATTTATAGTCTACTATAGCAAAATAGGTGTCTTCTATTTTTTTATAATACATTATTTTATCGATTGTTCCTGTAAAGATAACTTCAATATCTTTTCTTAATGGTATATCTATTTTTTGTTCCCGATATTCATCGGTATATCCTATTATTAAATCTTGTTTTTTTTCTTGTTCTAATAAATCTAATAATTCTTTTTTTAATCTTACTAGCAATACTTTTTCTTTTAAAGAAAGCTCTCTTTTTTCTAAATATTTTTGATATTCTTTCTCAAAATCAAAATTTGCTTTTTTGTATAGTTGTAATATTTTATGATAAAGGGAGCCAACAAAAGCTGCAAAAGTATCTTCAAATGTGTTTAATTTTAAAACATAGTTGAGATAATATTTAAATTTGCATTCATTATAAGTATTAATACTGGTATAAGATAATTTCAATGGATATGGTAAATTTTCTAAATATGTTTCTTTGTTAACTTCTTTAAAACTATTATTATATGATTGATAAGGAATGTTATAGTGTGTATATAATTCCTTTAACATTGGAGTTATTTCTTGATATCTATTATACGTATCCAGTTTACTTCCTAATCTTAATTTATTATATAAATTACTGAAATTATAGGTATCTTTATCTGGGGTTATTACTTTTATCTTATACTCTTCGATGATACTAGATGGATACATACTCTGAAATGGGCTTTGTAACTTATATGATAAGTATAAATTTTTAATGGAATTAAAAATATTGATAAGAGAAGTTTTAGCTATTTTATTCTTTTCATCTGTTGTATATAGTTTTACTTCTTTTTTATCTTTATCAGAGATAAAGTCTGTATCCTTTTCTAACTTTGGCAGATTATCTTGATTTAGTCCCAATACAAATACATATTCATCTTCTAAAAACTCTTCATTTTCTAAATTTTTAACTTGCACAGCATTTTTATATTCTTCGCTAGAAACATTAGCGCTTTTTATTTTAGAAATTAATAGTTCTTTATATTCTTTACTTTCATCTTTTATATCTATTAAAGAGTTTAAAATTGATACTAATTTCTTAGTTATTCTATTACTGTTTTCTAAATCTAGTTTTTCTTCTTGTAAATAATCTTTCACTATTTTTGTACCAAAGATATGATAATTTATGTTTAAATTAATTGGTATTTTATAATAAGAAAAAATTCTATCTATGGTATAAATATAGTCATTTGTTACATTTGTTAAATAAATTTTATTAATATTTACTTTTAAATTCAAAAGTTTTAATATTTTTAGAGCTATTCCATTTACTTCTTCTTCCATTGTTTTATATTCTGTTACTACCAATTCTTTTTGATCCTTAGTTACAAATTCTTCTGCTTCTAAAGCTATTTTTTCATATAATTCTAATTTTGGATAATTTAAAACAACTTTTCTTTTTCCCTTTAAATAGTCCTTAAATGAAGAATTATATTCTAATAAATCTTTTTCTTGTAATTCTTTTTTCAAACTCTGTAGAAAGATTAACTTTTTATTTTGATAAACTTTATTTTCATCAATTACATACAAATAATTTAAATATACTTTACATACGTCTACTTTATAGTGATACTTTTTCATTAAATAAAGAAGGGCATTATCTTTATATGTAAAAAAACAATTATCTAAGTATTCTTTTTTTGTCATGAATTTTAAATTATATAATTTATTTTCTTGTTCTAACTTTTCTAACATTTTTGATTTTTGTTCATTAGGACAAATTATCAACATATTATTTTCTATTTTTTTCATGATAATCACCTACTTTATCTTCTTTTTTGGTGTCTAGAATATATCCAAGCGTAATGATAGCAAGAAGTGCTTCAAACACCTGTAGAGAATATGCATATCTAGGCATCACTTCTATAAATAAATACACTCCAAAGTATATAAAAAGTATTAATGATATTAATATTTGTTCCTTTTTATATTTCTTTTTTAAAATTGTAACACAGCTTAATAATGATAATAGTACAAATATATAAATAAAGATTTGATTAATTGCTTCATATATCTTTAGTTGGTTGTGATTTTCTATATGTCCTAATGACCAAGATAAATCAGAGTTTAACCATAATATTTTTGTCTTTTTAATAAACAATAATGGGTATTGTGTCAACTCTTTTTTTAGCCTTTTTTCTAATTCTTTCTTTGTTTTTTTATTATCATAGGCGAATTTTAATGCATCATCTTCACTGTACTGACCTCTTGTTTTAACATTTAATCCTTCTAGAAATTTCCATGCTGAATTTTTATTTTCTAATCCACTTGGACTAATATTTGTTACTTTTAAAATAAAAGAGGCAGATGATGTAATTACTAAATAACTAATAATTATTAAAAATAAATTAATCATTATTTTTTTTATATTTTCTTTTTTTAGTAATAAAAATATTGTATACAGAGTGAAGGCAATAATAATTACTATTGTTTCACTTCTTAAAATATTGCTTATTCCTAATAGCATTCCAATTATAACTACTATCCAATAATTGTCTTTTTTCTTTATTATCCATAAATAAATAGCAAGTAGAATTAATAGTATTGGGAGTAGTTGGTTTGTCAACACAGTATTTAATAGTAGTGGAAAAAGAAAAACGGAATAAAGAATGCTTATGATAAAAGAGGCTTTTTGATAGGACAATTCTTTTCCTATTAAATAAATCATAACTACTGTTAAAGAGGTAATTATAGCGTTTACTATTTTTAGAAAAGTAACACTATTTATAATGCAAAGTAATAAAAATTGGTATACTACATGTCCCATTTGATAACCCCAACAAATAAAGTATGGCATATCTTTATAGGTTGAAGTTCCCTTTAACAATTCTAGTGATGCTTCATACATTGTTTTGAAATCAGATATAATTGGTGTATCAATTAATAATACTACTGCTATTCTAATAATAAGTGAAAATAGAAATAAAAAAATAATAATTCTATACTTATATAACCATTCTTTAATTTTATTCATTTATATCACCATTTCTATTATAGCAAGTTTTTACTTAATAAAAAAGAAGCAAAAAATGAAGTTGTAAGATAAAATTAGTCACAAAAAAAGACGTGTTCACCTTTTTATTTTGATAAAATTAGATTAAGGAGATAATAATATGGCAAAGGGACGACTAAAGGTAGGAAAAATAAATATTGGACAGCAGAAGAAAAATATAAAGTAATTAAACCAATATTAGATTATGAGCTAACTTCTGGCGAAGTAACAAGAAATACATGGAGAAACTGTAATGAAAGGTTTAGAAAATAAAAGAAAACCAAGTTATAGATATCATAGAATAAATACTATGATTAAACGTGAAGTTAGATGGGTAGTATCGGATAATTTAGTTCACAAAGTATGTAAAATATTAAATATAAAATCAAAGGCAAAACATTATAAATATAGATGAAGAATCAGTTAACTACGAAAATATAATTGGATACAATTGGGAAACAAAAAGATCATTTAAAAAAATTGTTTCAGATACCACTTTATTTTGGCTAAAAAAAATACGATTGTACATTTTATTTAGATGTATTTAACAATGAAATAGTTGGTTCAGATGTTAGAAAAACAATTTATGGGAACGGAGTATTGAATCATAATAAAACAGTAGAAAATATGTTAAATAACAAAATAAAAAGAGGATATAAAGACCTTGAAACTATTGTTCACACAGATCAAGGTATTATATATTCCTCAGTGTCATTTAACAATACGTTTGATTCCCACAATATAACCAAATCAATGTCAACAACTGGTACACCTACAA
This sequence comes from uncultured Bacilli bacterium, assembly GCA_944332635.1. GTDB lineage: Bacteria > Bacillota_I > Bacilli_A > RF39 > UBA660 > Faecimonas. Next base: position 26,079 of record CALVKI010000064.1, on the reverse strand, counting down.
ATAATCCAGTAATTGAGTCTAAAAACGGCTGGATTAAGAAAGAAATGTATATTGATTTTGGCATAAATAATTATAAGACAGTTAAGCATTATATTGATGATATAATATATGATAATAATTATAGACCAAGTTATGCACTAAATTATAAAACCCTAATTGAGTATAGAACTCAACTAGGGTTTAAATAGTTCTTTTTTACTGTCTACCTTTTATTGACAAGTTCACAAAAACTTCTTTTATTATCACTTATTAATCTTAGTTTACTGCATCTTTTAATGCAGAACCAGCTTTAAAAGTAACTGCATTTCTAGCAGCTATAGTAACTTTTTCACCTGTTCTAGGGTTACGACCTTCACGAGAAGCCCTATTAGACACACCAAATGTTCCAAAACCAACTAGTGGTACTTTATCTCCATTTGCTAAAGCGTTTGTAATTACTTTAAAAGTAGCATCAATTGCTCTTGTAGCATCTGCTTTAGTTAAGCCTGTTTCTTCAGCAACAGCTTCTACCAATTCAACTTTTTTCATTAATATATACCTCCCTAAAATATTGATTAAGCACTTTATGCTTACATAATGTAATTTATCATGTTTCAATGCAAATTGCAAGATATATCAACAATTTTTATGCACTTTTACTGCGCAAATTCTCATCGATAGATGTAAGCAATGAAATTATATGCCCAATAGCAAAAAAGAAAAGACAGACTAAAAATGATATAAACCAAAAAAACAACATCAAGGAAAAATTAAATTCTGTTGTAGTACATCTACCATAAAGATTAGAACTAGTACCACAGGCAGGAAATAGATTTCCTAAAATAATACCAAAGCAAAAACATATTAGAAAAACTATGATAGAAAATTTTTGATATCCATTAAACTTATAATGAGATACTTTTTTTGTAATATTTTGAAATTTAGGAAGTTCTTCTTTTTCTTTTTCTATTTCTTCAAACATATTCATTTTATTAATCCTCCGTTCTATCAATTTTCTTATTAATATTTTTAATAGTTCTTTTTATAGGTTTCTTAACTTGCTTGTCACTAATATCATTAGATGCTTCTTTAGATATATTATCTTTTATTATTTCTTGAGTATGTACAACAATATCACCAACAGAATCAGTAATATTATGAACAATTCCCTCCATACCTTGTTTACTATCTCCGCCAGCTTCATTGCCACCTTCAATACAAGCTGATAAATTTATTCTCTTTTCTTTATTTTCCAGAAAACAACCATATAAAAAAATATATCTATCAAACAACAATAAGAAAGCAGTATCTAAACATGTAAGAATAGTTCCATCTGGCGTTGTTGTAACAATTAAATCAACAGCCCATAATATACTAGCTAAAATAACCACAGAAGAAAAGTAAGCGTCATTTTTAATCTCGCTAAATGGTGATTTACTTAAATGAAAATCCTTCCAAATTCTTGTTCTACGAAACATAGTATGAAATAAATATATAAATAAGACTAATTGTAATACACAATCAACTAAAGCTTCTAAAGAAAATGATTGAAATATAGTTAAAATTGATGTTATAGCATTAATAAAATAAAGCAAAATCAAAAATACATTAAAAAAATCAAAATATTTTTTACCTATTTTAGTTTTCAATCCCACAAAATAAACTAATAGAATTAAATAAAGGCTATTATGATTAATTATACTTCTCAATATTTCTCCAGTACTCAAATTATTATTAATAGCAAATGACTGACTTAAAATAATAATAATACCAATAAAAATAATAATTAAATTTGTAATGATATTAGGATTATCATACCACTCAATTTGAGTTTTTTGTCTTTCTTTCTCCATACACATCCTCCTTACTATAATATTATAACATATATAAAAGAAGATTTTAAAATAGATATGAATTATTCTTTAAAATTTGACAATAATATGATATAATACCAATGAATTGGAGGGATACCATTGATACCTACAGTAGCCTTAATTGGTAGACCAAATGTTGGTAAATCAACTTTATTTAATAAAATTGTTGGAAAAAAAATCGCTATTATAGAAGACATGCCAGGAGTAACAAGAGATAGAATTTATCAAGAAGCAACATATAACAATAAAAAATTCTATTTAGTTGATACAGGTGGAATAGATACTACTAAAATGAAGTTTAACGATGAAATCAAAATACAAGCAGAAATTGCAATCAAAGAAGCCAATGTCATAGTGTTTATAGTTGATGGAAAAGAAGGATTAACTAGTAATGATTTAATAGTAAGGGATTTACTCCGAAAAAGTAACAAAAAGGTAATTGTTGCAATCAATAAGATAGATAGCAAAATAACATCTGAACATATTTATGATTTCTATGAATTAGGTTTTGACATTTACATTCCAATTAGTAGTATTCATAATACTGGATACATTGAATTAATGGAAGAAATTACAAAAGATTTTACAGAAAAAGAAGAAAAAGTTGATAAAAGATTAAAATTTTCGATTATCGGCCGACCAAACGTTGGGAAAAGTAGCCTAATGAACGCCCTATTAAATGAAAATCGCGTAGTTGTATCTAATATTGCTGGAACAACCAGAGACTCAATAGACTCAATACTAAAATATCACAATGAAGAATATATTTTGATTGACACAGCTGGAATGAGAAAAAAAGGGCGTGTCTTTGAAGCCATCGAAAAATATAGTTTATTTCGCTCCCTTAAAGCAATCGACAGAAGTGATATATGTTTAGTAGTAATCAATGCAGAAGAAGGAATTAAAGAACATGACAAACATATAGCAGGATATGCTATAGAACGTGGAAAAGGTTTAATATTTGTAGTAAACAAATGGGATACAGTAAAAAATAAAACCATTCCAGAATTTGAAAAAGAAATGCGTGCAGAATTTCAATTTGCATCATATGCTCCAATTGTTTATCTATCAGCATTAACAAAAAAAAGAATACATACTTTAATGCCAGAAATCATAAAAGTTGGAGAAAATATAAAAAGAGAAATACCAACTAGTATATTAAATAATATAATACTAGATGCTTATCAACTAAATTTACCACCCTCTTACAAAGGAAAAAGATTAAAAATCTATTTTTCAAATCAAACAGGAACAAAACCTCCAAAATTCACTATAAGAGTAAACAACAAAGGGTTAGTTCATTTCTCATATGAAAGATATCTAGAAAATAAACTAAGAGAAAACTTTGAACTAGAAGGAACACCTATTATTTTTCAATTTAAAAATAGAAATGGAGAAGAATAATATGTTAATTAATAATAACCAAACAAACTTTGGAAAAAACCTTGGAAAAAACTTTGAAAATCATAAATTTATAAATAAAAATCATCAATTTCAACAAGAGATTCAGTCAGGGACACATATGAATAAAAATATATTCACAAAAGATATTAAAACAACACAACACATTGATCCTTTAAACAAAAAAGATATGAGCGATAAATCTTTAGCATTGTTACATGAAAGATTAAATCAAGGATCTATATCACTAAGCGAATTCAATAAAAAATGTGAAGAATTAAGAAAAAAAAGAAGTCAATAATAAAAAAACAAACATATACTAACATAGGAGGTTAATATGTTTGGTGACAATTTCTTTAAACGTGTGGAAAACAAAACAAATGTAGACAAAAATACAATCCTATCCCTAGCAAAAAAAATTCAAAATACTAATATGAAAGATGAAAAAACATTAAGAGAAGTAATTAAAGAAATAAGTAAAATGACAGGAAAAGAAGTTTCACAAGAAAAAGAAGATAAAATCATTAATAATATTTTAAAAGATAACATTCCACAAAATATAGATAAAATGTTTTAAATACCGCAAGGTATTTTTCTTATATTCAAATTATGCTACAATAAATAAAAGAGGTGATAGAAAATGTACTGTTTAAGATGTGGAAGCAAAGTAGATAACAAGATAGAATACTGTCCCCATTGCGGTGCAAATATAAAAGAAGAATTATCTCGCTATAATTATATTCCCAAAGAAAACAATCATACACAACCAACCATAAATTTAAATCAAAGTCACGAAGAACAATTTAATTATAGTAAAAATTATAGTCACATAAAAATTGAAAACGAATTAACAAATACAAACATAATAAAAACAAGTAAAGATGATGATTACTTTAAAGCCTATATAGGTAATAATTATGAAAAAATCAAAAATTCAACTTTTTCTCTGCCATGCTTTCTCCTAGGGCCATTATATTTATTTTATCGTAAATTATATACTATTGGTTCAATATGGATTATTTTTTCCATAGTTTTTATCAGCAATCCAGTATTATATTTTATATCAACAATAATAATGGCAGTTTCATTTAAAACAATATATTTTAACTATATTTCCAAAAAAATTACAAAAATAAAAAATTCATATCAAGGTTTAGATTATGAAACAATCAAAAATAAATGTCAAAAAAGTGGTGGAACATCATTAATATTACCAACAATAATAATAACTATTATATTAATGATAATAATTAGTACAGTCATCATAATAATAGATAATATAAATAAAGACCTTAAAACAAATGTAGAAAAAAATAAAATATTAAAGGAAGACCAAAACTATAATATAAATGAGTTATACTATACTATACCAAAAGGATTCACTGTAAATTATAGTGAAGATAATCAATATCATATTTACAGAAGTTATTATAATAACAATACTTGTGATATTTACCTTAGAGCTATTTTAAATGCTGATTATTATGAAAATGAAATCGACTATATAAATAGTATGATTAATGTAAACATAAATGATGAAATAAGTCCTGTTTCTACAATTTTTATAAATAACAACGAATGGACATATTTAACGGTTAAAAACAATTATTCTAGACAAACAACCTACACACTGAAAACAAATGATAATTTATATAATATAGAAATAAATAGCACCAATGAAAATATTAGCACATGTCAATCAAGCTTTGATAAATTTATAAACAGTTTAACAATAAAAAAATAAAAGATATGATACAAAATCGTTCTTTTTTTTTTATATTCATCATAAAGTTAACTGTATAAGGAGAATGTGTATGGATAAACATGAAATTATTAAGAACATTGCTAAAAGAAGTGGTGGAGATATTTATTTAGGCGTAGTTGGAGCAGTAAGAACAGGAAAATCTACATTTATCAAAAGAATGGTAGAAACTTTGATCGTACCAAACATAGAAGATGAATATGAAAGAAAAAGAGCGTTAGATGAAATTCCACAAAGTGCTGCTGGAAAAACCATCATGACAACCGAACCAAAATTTGTTCCTAACAATACAGCCAAAATAAAAATAGATGATTTCACATGTAATATAAGACTAATAGACTGTGTAGGTTATATGATAGATAAAGCTCTAGGTGCAACAGACGAAAATGGTCCAAGAATGGTAAAAACACCATGGTATACAGAAGAAATACCATTTGTAGAAGCTGCTGAAATAGGAACTGAAAAAGTCATCAAAGATCATTCTACTATCGGAATAGTAATAACAACAGATGGATCAATTGGAGATTTTGAAAGAAATGATTACTTAGAAGCCGAAAACAGAGTGATTGAAGAATTAAAAAATATAGGAAAACCATTTATCGTAATATTAAATTCAACACATCCAACTCTACCAGAAACTCAAAAATTAGCAGAAACATTAAAAGAACAGCATCAAGTTCCAGTACTTCCAATCAGTATTGAAGCTATGAATGAAAAAGATATGTATAACATATTAAGAGAAGCATTATATGAATTTCCTGTATTAGAAGTAAAAATTAATATGCCCGAATGGATAGCAATTTTAAATGCTGACCATCCAGTAAAACAAAATTATATTAACACTATTAAAGAAAGCGTAGTTGAAATAGACAAATTAAAAGATATAGAACATATTACAGACCATTTCTTAAATAATGAAATGATTGAAAAAGCTTATCTTTCAGAAGTAGATTCATCAACAGGAATAATTACTATCACACTAACGGCCCCTGCTGACCTATATAATAAAACATTGACTGAGATTATAAAAATAGACATAAAAAGTAAAGCTGATTTACTTGCACTTTTTCAAGAATATAACACTGCAAAAAAAGAATATGATCAAATCAAATATGCACTAAAAATGGTAAAACAAACAGGCTATGGTGTAGCAACGCCTTCTATAGAGGACATGAAATTAGATAAACCAGAAATTATTAAACAAGGACCACGATATGGTGTAAAACTAAAGGCAGTAGCGCCATCAATTCATATGATACGAGTAGATGTTGAATCTACATTTGAACCAATCATCGGAAGTGAAGTACAAAGTAAAGAACTAATCGAATATTTAACAAAAGACAAAGATAAAAATCCAAACGATATTTGGAAAAGTGAAATATTCGGCCGCAGTCTAGATTCAATTGTTCAAGAAGGAATCCAAGCAAAAATAAATATGATGCCTGATAATATCCGTTTAAAACTTCAAACAACTTTAACTAAGGTAGTAAATAAAGGTTCTAATAATATGATTGCTATTGTAATATAAACAATCCACAATCTTTGTGGATTGTTTATTTTATGAAAACATACCTACTAAAAGATTATACTAGTTTGCCAATTATCCAGTAAAAAATTTTACCATATCCAGCTTTCCAATTATCGTCATTTTTTAATATTAACTATGTTAAACGACATTCATTATATTTTAACTTTTCAAAAAAAACTATTTAATCAAATAGCCTTTTTTATAAAAATGAATTGATAAATATCATTATATAATAACAAAAGATCAACATTTTTTCCAATGAAACATGGTGGAATATAATTCATTACCATATATAAAATCACCAAACTCTACCACATCTTCAATCTTAGGAATACTATCAATATTACAGTAATAATACTCACCTAAATAGTATATATCAGTGTTTGGTAAAATAAAATAATCTTTTGTCTTAAAATAAATTTTCTCATCTAAGTAAACAAGAATCCTAAAATCCAAACTATAATCATAATCTAATACTTCAAGTTGAACTAATTCAAGAAAAATACCTAATTTATGATGAGGATAAACTTTAACTTTATAAAATCCTCGAAGAGCTAACCGAGATTTTATTTTTAATAATATATTTTTTACAAAAATCATAATTTCTTCTTTCACGTATTTAACATCAGATATATATAATGCATTAATAAAAATTGAAAACTTTTGTTCTCCTAACTTATCAATTTTCAAACTATCTTCACCTAATGTAATATATGAAAAAAATCTAAATAACATCACCGTTAATTAGACTTTCAATTTTCTTAACAACTTCCTTTACTCCTAATTTAGTGACACTAGAAAAAACTACTAAATCATCGCCTACTACCAAATCTAAAATATCCAAAATATCCTTTAAATTTTTTTCTTTCTTACTTCCACCAACTTTATCTGCTTTTGTTGCAATAACCGTAACAGGCAAATTATAATATTTTAAAAAATTATACATAAGCAAATCATCTTCTGTTGGTTTATGACGAAAATCAATTAACAAAAAAACCCTTTTTAAAACTGTCCTTTTTTCCAAATATTCTTCAATCATCATACCAAATTTAGATTGCGTTTTTTTATCGACAGATGCATAACCATAACCGGGGACATCAATTAAATAAAAACTATCATTAACAGAATAAAAATTTAAAGTTTGTGTTTTTCCTGGCCTAGACGACGTATATGCTAAATTTTTACGTGATAAAATTGCGTTAATAAAACTACTCTTACCAACATTACTGCGCCCAACCAACAAAAATTCAGGTTTTCCATCTTCTGGGTACTGGCTACGTCTAGTGGCAATAATTTCTAAACTAGCATCTTTAATTACCATATTTACACCTCACTTTGATATTCTATTAAAGCATCTTCCAAATCATCAATAATCTTCATAGCATCTTCCATTGTTTTTGCTCTAACTCCACTAGCAAATTTATGCCCACCACCATGATATTTTTCTGCAATATGATTAATCACAGGGCCTCGTGAACGAATAGATACACGAATCTGATTATTTTTAACATCTTCTGTCATAGTGACCCAAACAAGCACTTCTTTAATAAAATTAAAATTATTAATCATATTTCCAGCACTAGCACTATCAACTTCATACTTTTGTATAATATCATCAGTAATTTGAACATAACCAAGTCCATGTTCTGTCACTGTCATATTTAAAGAAATATATCCTTCCAATCGAACTTCATTTAAAGGTCTTAAATAAAGCTTTAAATAGCAGCTAGAAAGATCAAAAGGATATTTTTTCAAATAATAAGAAACCAAAGAAAATAAATGAGAAGTAGAACTATCAAATAAAAACCTATTAGAATCAGAAACAAGTCCCATGTATAACAACTCAGCTATAGAAGAATTTAAATTAAAGTCCATTTGAATCAAAAGCTCCATAATAATCTCACAAGCAGAAGATGCCTTTTCATTAATAATTTCTAATCCTCCGAAGTCTTCTACAAAAGGATGATGATCAATTTTAATAACATAAGAAAAATCAGAAAAGGAAACTGAATCAACTCTTTTTTTATCTGGTGTATCAGTTACAATTAATAAAGCATTAGAAATTTTCTCCACTTTATCTAGCTTACCAATATGTGCAAATTTTTGACTACCAGTACCAATAGCTATAACTTTCTTTTCTGGAAAATTTAGTCTAATTGAATCGCGAAGAGCTAATTGACTACACAAAGCATCCGGATCAACTCCAATATGTCTAGCAATAACTATAGTATCATACTTCTTAATTGCCTTTAAAAGTTTCTTATACATTGACAAACATCCTATCTATTAATTAACTGTAATGTATCTCTAGCTATCATTAATTCTTCATCCGTTGGAATAATATAAACATCAATTGAAGAATCATCAGTACTAATTTTAACAATTTCACCACGACAATTGTTTTTATCTAAATCAATTTTAACACCTAAACAAGCAAGTTCTTCACAAATTTGTCTACGAACAGGAATACTATTTTCACCAACCCCAGCCGTAAATACAATAACATCAGCACCACCAAGTAATACATAATATTGTGCAATATAATCAACAACACGTCGAACATATTTATCCCGAGCAACAATTGCTTTTTCATTCTGTTCATCACATTTTTCTAAAATATCACGCATATCACTACTGTATTCGCTCATACCATATAAACCACTACGTTTATTCAAGTCATCAATAACTTCACTGGCATTCTTTCCCTCTTGTTCCATAATATAAGGAATAATAGACGGATCAATATCTCCTGAACGAGTTCCCATCATAATTCCAGCGAGAGGAGTAAATCCCATTGAAGTATCAATACACTTACCATCTTTAATAGCAGTAATACTACCACCATTACCTATATGACAGCTAATTAAACGGCATTCTTCTTTGCCTAATAATTTTTTAACAGTTTGAGCAATATAGCGATGAGAGGTTCCATGAGCACCATACTTTCTTACACCATAATTTTCATACCAAGGATAAGGAACTGGATATAAAAATGTAGCTTTATCCATTGTTTGATGAAAAGAAGTATCAAATACAGCAACCATAGGAACATTAGGTAAAACTTTTCTAAAAGCTTCTATACCTAACATATTAGCAGGATTATGTAAAGGAGCAAAACCCTTAATAGAATCTAGTTTCGTCATAACATCATCATTAATTAAAACTGATTCTGTAAAAATATCTTTTCCTTGAACAATACGATGACCAACACCATGAATTTCATCTAAAGATGAAATAATATTTAAATCAGTAAGTTTATCAAGCAATATGTTAACAGCATCTACATGTGTGCCAAGTTCAACTTCTTGACTAACTTTTTCTCCATTGAATTTAATTGTATAATTACTGCCTTCAATACCAATACGTTCAAATAATCCACTAGCAATAACAGTTTCATTATCCATATTAAACAAACTAAATTTTAAGGAACTACTTCCCGCATTAATAGAAATTATTTTCATAACATCCCTCTTTCTATAACCTACAAATATTATACTACAAAGCACATAATTTTCAAAGAAAAAGAAGAAAAAGTAAACTAATCCTTAAATAAAAAATAATTTATCACCATTAATAGTTTTTATTGACAGTCAAACTTCTATAAACAATTTTTCTACAATAACAATAGAGTAATAATTAATGTAAAAATATACAAAATAAACAACAATAAAAACTAACACACTATACCCATACTAAAAAATTAAAAATCTATATTCAAATAATTACAATTCATAAGTTATATAATACATTGAAATAATAAAATCCTAAAACTAGTAATTAAATAATACTTTTATAAATTTCAATTTTTATCAATACAAAACCATAATAACAAATAAAAATAACATAAGAAAATTTTACTTTATTGATTAATAAAACAAAATATAAAATAAAAGTTTAATTTTTATTATTATTTATAACCAAAATAAAACATACACAATAATCATTTAAATTATAACTGACAATATATTTCATAAGTATCTCTAGCAATCATTAATTCTTCATCTGTTCCTAAAACATAAACGGGAATAGATGAATTATCTTTAGAAACTATTCCTTCAACACCCTTACGTACAATAGTTAATTCGTTTTTCTCCTCATCAACAAAAATTCCAAGAGGAGCAAGTTTTTTCATAACTTCTCGACGAATAATTGGATCATTTTCACCACCACCAGCAGTAAAGCAAATTGCATCAACATTACCACCAAGCTTCATATAAAATCTAGCAATATAATCAACAATTTTATTTGTATACATATCAATTGCTAAAACAACCTTTTGCTCATTAGCTTGATATGCACGATCAATATCACGTAAATCACTCATTCCAGCTATGCCTTGTAACCCACTTTCAAAATTAAGCTTTTTTTCAACCCATTCTAAACTTCGCTCTTCTTTTTGCATAATATAATTAATTAAAGAATAATCAATATCTCCAGACCGAGTTCCCATCATAATCCCAGCATTAGGTGTAAACCCCATAGAAGTGTCAATAGATTTTCCTTCTTTTACAGCTGTAATACTACAACCACTGCCAATATGACAAATTATTAAATTTGGTATCTTTCCTAAAACATTAGTCATTTGTTGAGTAATAAACTTATGACTTAAACCATGAAATCCATATTTCCTTACATCGTATTTAACATACCATTCATAAGGAACCGGATATAAATAGGTTGCTTCCTCCATAGTCTGATGAAAAGCTGTATCAAAAGAAGCAACATTTAAAGCATTAGGAATAGCTTCAATAAATGCAGAAATTCCTTTTAACGCAGCAGGATTATGAAGTGGTGCAAGAGACGAAATAGACTCAATCTCCAAAAGAACTCTCGCATCAATCTCTACAGATTTAGAATACTTATTTCCACCATGCACAATACGATGACCAACAGCACCTATTTCATCCAAAGAAGAAATAACTTTATATTCTAACAAATGATTAAGCAATAACAAAACAGCATCCTTATGATCTTTTAACTCTACTAAATCAGAAATTTTTTCTTGCCCAATCTTTAAATTATAACAAGAACCATCAAGACCGATACGTTCATATTGTCCTTTCATAATTAACTTTTCTTCAGGCATCTCATACAAACGAAATTTTAAAGTGCTACTACCTGCATTAACTGATAATAATTTCATAAAATATCTCCTCGCTTTTACATACACATAATATAACATATTTATGAAAAAAAAAGAAAGAAAAACACAAGTAAATTTCAACATAAAAAAATAATTTATATTTAAAATCTATATGTACGAATTACTCTAACATCTTGTATAATTATAAATATAATTATTTTTGAAACTTATTTGATTATTAATATTTTATCTTTATATACAGTAAAAGCTTTACATAAAACACCTACTTATCTATATCATCATCATTTATAAAATTAAGATGGATTATTTTTAGTTAGCAAATAATATCTATTGTCATAAAATGAAAAAAGTTTAAATATTAATCATCATCATTTTAGCAGATTTTATCTACAAAAAATTTAACTAAATTATTATTACAAAACATAATAAAAAGATAGGTTGGATCACCTATCTTGTAAGCTACTATAAACTATTTATTATTATAGCTTCCACTAACTTGGTTCATTCCGTTTTGAACTAAACGTCTTGTAATTTCACCACCAACTGTACCATTAGCACGGCTAGTAGCGTCTGGTCCTAAATTAACACCAAATTCGTTGGCTATTTCATATTTCATCTTATCAATAGCTTGTTTAGCACCAGGAACTCTCATTTTCATAGTAGAATTCTTTGTGTTGTTCATTTCATTCACCTCCTACATTCATAGGTTGTGAACTTTTTTAAATTTAATACCAAAAATTAATTGGAAATTTATAGCAACTCTAAAAATTGTTGTTGATCATCAAAAATTTCGATAGTAACAACCTCATCTAAAGCTTTATCGATCATTGACATAAAATCAAATTTTTTTTCTTCTTTTTTTGCTTGTTCCAAAGATGGATTAATAACAGGATGTTTTGGAACAAATACAGTACAACAATCTTCATATGGTAAAATACTAATATCATATGTACCAATTTTTTTAGCTAAGTCAATAATCTCCAACTTATCAAAACAAGCAACAGGTCTCAATATAGGCATACAAGTTACCTCATTTATAACACGCATACTAGTAAGAGTTTGTGAAGCAACCTGTCCTACTGACTCGCCATTAATAATAGCAAAACCATGATATTTATTTGCCATTTTTTCCATAATACGATACATCATGCGACGCATAATAGTAATACAATAATTAGAATGACAATTTTTATAAATTTCCTCTTGTATTTGTGTAAAATTAATTATATGTAACTGCACTTTATTTGAATACTTTGCTAATTTTTTAGAAAGTTCAATAACTTTATTCCTAGCATCTAAACTAGTATGTGGAATAGCTTCAAAATAAACACAATCTATAGGAATACCACGTTTCATAGCCAAGTAACCACTAACAGGTGAATCAATCCCTCCAGATAACATTAGTAATCCTTTAGGTTGTGTACCAATAGGATACCCACCTACACCACGATATGCATTAAAATAAACATAACTATATGTCTCTCTAATTTCTAACTTGATAAATAATTCCGGATTATGTACATCAACAGAAACTCCAACCTTATTTTTTAAAACTACACTACCAAGAATATGATTCATATCTTGACTATGTATAGAAAAGGATTTATCACTTCTCTTCGTTTCTACTTTAAAAGTTTTAAAAGATAAATCTCTAATCAACTCAACTAATAATTTTTTAATCGATTCAATACTAGTATCAACAATATAAGCAATATGATACATATGAATACCAAACACACAATCCAATTTAATCTTAATCTCTTCTAAATCAGAATCATGAAATTCAATATACATACGACTGCGGTCTTTAAAAATAGAAACATCAAACTGTTTTAATTTATTTTTTACATTTTCATAAAGAGTATTAATAAAAAAATTTTTATTTCCTTTTTTCGTACTAAGTTCTCCGTACTTAATTAAAATTATTCGTTTCATTTGCCACCTCAATTTCTTTTCGTATTCTATCATAAAAGGAAAAAGAAGAAAATACTTTCCTCTTCATTATCTTATTTTTTTCAAGTAACGATATTTTTTTTCTTTTAAAATTTCATATTGTTTTGGTATTTCTTTAATATCTTCATAATCAGTACCATTTAATTTATTAAATTGATATAAAAATATACTAGCATCTAAATTATCAGAAAAAACTTTTTTTCCATCTTTCATATAGTTATAAAATATTTCTGACTGTATTTCACCATCTATTTTTTTTGAAGACCACTTTCCCACTTGATAGATGTTATACGATTTATCTAAATAATTTTGTTTATAAATCAAATAATTGCCACACTCTAAAGAAACATACTTCTTATCATTTTCTATTTCAACCTTAGATGTAAATGCATCACAATATTTTTTTCCCTTAAAAGGATTTTTTATATTAGAAAGAAGCTTCTTATCCATAATCATTTGTAAATAATAAACTTTTGGTATTTCTTCTTCTATATACAAATTAGTAGCAGTTAATGCAAACATTCTAGCATTATTTTCCATAACCGCATATTTCTCATTATAATCTGTTTTAAAAACCCGAGCTAACATTACCACCACAATAATAAGTAACATTACAAATACTGTAAGTATTTCATAAGCACCAAATCCACGATTTTTCTTATTTGTCATATACATCCAACAACTTCCTATATATATTTTCATCAACTAAAGAAACTGTTTTAATAGAAACATCTAAAGCCTTCTTATATTCGCCTTTAAAGAATAACTTTTCTGCATCATCAAGACCAACATCAACATCATCATAAGAAAAACGATATCTATTACCAAAAACAATTGCCATTTCAGCTAATTGTGCAGTTTTAATCATTTCATTAGTCGTATTATATAGTTTTAAAACCAAATCCCTTGCTGTATCAACCCTAGTATTTAAAGTTTTTATAACAATAGGCTTTCTTTCTAATTCTTTAATTACTTCCTCAATCGCCTCATTTGCTTCTGATAACTGAATAAAATAATTACTTGTAATAATAGGAAGTTTATAATCTCGCATTTTTTCTTTGCTCTGTTTCAAAAAAGATTCAATCTCATCTAACTGTTCTCTTGCTCTTACTTCATCGTCATACATATTACCCAAAGATTTTAAAGCTTGATCTAAATCATCTTCCATGTTCTTTAAACGAATTGTAAGTTCTTCTACTTCATGCTGTAACATAGAATATGGTGATGATTTAGCTTCTACCTTAGCCATCATTTTTCTATAATCATCATTGATTATTACAAGCGTTTTATTGACAACATGAATAGTTTCCACATCTTGATCATTTAGATCATACATACTCTTTATATCATCTAACTGATTATAAACTTCACGTACTATCTTATTTGTTTTTTCTAATTTCTTAGAAAGATCCATCTCCATTTCTACATAAACTTTACGTGAAAGCCTTTCTTTTTCAAAATCTACAAACAAAGAATCATAATAATCAAGCATAGTTTTCAATTCAAACATACAATCTTCCAAATCTAAAACGCGTATTTTATCCAAAATATGATTAATATTTTTTTCAGACTCTTCTAAATTATAATGAACATTTAAATAATCTAAAGGATACCCTTGTTTAACCATATCATCGTTAAGCTCACAAACTTCTTTCATACGATTTGGAATAACCTGTTTTGCCATTAACAACAAATCAGGAACTTCATTAACAACAATACCCATATGTTCTATCATAGTATCTAAAGCTTTCACTATATGAACAACTTCACTATACTGATTTTTTTCCATCACTTTCTCAAAATCTAAAAATCTACGCTCAATATTTTCAAGTTGTAGTTCAACAGCATCTTGCATTTCATCATACATTTGACGATGATCTTGAAATTCTTTATTAAGCTCCCGATATCTAGTCTTCAATTTAATAACAATAGCACGATATTTTTCTTCACTCAATGTTATTTCTTTAATTTCATCCAATAAAGAATCTGCTGATTCACGTACTTTATAAATTTCTAATTCTGTTTTTGCTAAACGATAAATACAATTTTTATAATTCTTCCTATCAATATAAACATCTAAATCAATAAGCATATCATCAATTTGCGATAATCTACATTCACGAATTTCATCAAATCTCTCCTGCCAATCATTATACTTCTCTTCCATTTTATCATTTTTAATAATTGGTTCAACTTTAGATAATTCCAAAGAAACAGGCGTACTAGCCACTATATTTTTAGTCACTTCTAATTCATGAATCTTTTGACGATATTTATTAGCAATGCTTTTTCTAATAAAGTGAAGAACAACAATAACAATAATAACACAAATACCTAAATATGATCCAACAACTAAATACTGTCCTTGCATACTCCACCACCTTATCATTCATCTATATTTTAACATAAAATAGCGACAAATTTCTACTATTTTAACAAAATACAAAGAAAAAAAATAAATTTCTTTGAAAAAAAGTTTGCTTTTTTCTTCGAAAGAAAGCCAAAAGATTGACATATCAAGTTATTTATCATATAATTATAAATGCAATTCACTTGAAACAGCAGATTTAGAATATTTTAAAGTGTTTTAAAAAAATCAAGTAACTACAGCTGTTTACGCGAAAGAGAAAAAAACTCCCTAAGATATGGCTAAATCATTTCAATGAATGTAATCTATAGAAAGGAGAAAAATTATGTCAAGATATACTGGACCAAGTTATAAACAAGCACGTCGTGTAGGATTTTCTATTAATGAAAACGGAAAAGAATTAGCACGTCGCCCATATGGACCTGGACAACATGGAAATACTCATAAGGGAAAATTATCAGACTATGGAACTCAATTAAAAGAAAAACAAAAAGTACGCTTCATGTATGGAGTAAATGAAAGACAATTCAGAAATACATTTGATAAAGCCTCTAAACTTAAAGGTGTTACAGGTACTAATTTCTTAAGAATGCTAGAATCCCGTCTAGACAACTTAGTATATAGAATTGGATTTTCTACTACTCGTCGTGGTGCTAGACAATTAGTAAATCATGGACACATTACAGTAAATGGTAAAAAAGTAGACATTCCATCATATCAAGTTAAAATTGGAGATGTCATTTCTATCAAAGAAGACCATAAAGACTTAAAAATTGTTGCTGATAGTTTAGCAAAAGTATCTAAGCGCGTTGATTTCATATCTTATGATGAAGGAAAGATGGAAGGAACATATGTTAGACTTCCTGAAAGAAATGAACTTAATGCTGATATTAATGAAGCATTAATTGTTGAATTCTACAATAAATAAAATGATTAATTCATAATATTAAAAAATACGTTCATGGTATAACTATGAACGTATTTTTTAAATTAAATCCTTATCAAAATACTTTGTTAAACTAATATGAAAGAATATATTTTAATAATATGATTTATCCCTTTATCTTAACTAAAATTATAATAATTTTATCCTTATTAAACTATAAATATTAATATTTTTAAATATACTAATTTCATCAACTAACAACTAATTTGATATAATTCATTAAAAATATAATCATTTACTATTATAGTATTCTATTTTTATTTTCACTTTTATTACTTATAGTTCAATAGTTTCACAATAACAATTGCTAATATCAACATCTAATAAATTAGCATATAAATCATTATGATGTAACAAATGATGCATTGCACGAATTATTGCTCCATGAGAAACAACTAAAATATGCTCTTCAGAATGCTTTTTAACAACGTAATCTAAGAAATTTTGACAACGAGTAAATAAATCTTGAATAGATTCTACACCATAATCAGAACAATTCAAATCATAATCCCAATATTTTTTAACATCATACTCTTCTCTTGATTTTCCTTCTAAAAAGCCCATATCCCGTTCAATTAAACGAACATCTGGAAAAGTTTCCACATAATCACCAACCAAAATAAAAGCAGTCTCAACAGTTCGAATCAATGGGGACATATAACAAAAAGAAAAATTAATATTTTTAAGTTGTTTTCGCAGTTGTTGACATTGCATACGTCCAATATCATTTAATTGATTATTAGTTCTACCCTGAAGTACATTGTTATAATTTGAATCTGTCTGTCCATGACGAACCAAAGTAATTTTCATCTACTTTACCTCTCAATCTAATTTTAATAAAAAGAAAATTTTACTGTTGCTTACTCAAACTGACCAATAAAATATTTTTTCTTTCCTCTTCTTATAATAACATATTTTTTTTCTATAGCATTATCTTTAGTAACAAAGAAATTTAAATCCGTTACTTTTTCACCATTAATACTAATAGAACCATTAGTAATAAATTCACGTGCTTCTCTCTTGCTAGAACAGATTCCGAATTGAACGAGAAAATCAACTAAATTTCCCTCTTGTACATAAAATGGTTCAATTCCTTTAAATGCAACAACAATTTGATTAGCAGTTAAATCCCGAATATTTCCACTAAATAAACATTCACTAATCCTAACCGCATTTTCATAAGCACCATCACCATGAATAAAATCAAGTACTTCCTTTGCAAGTGCTTTTTGAGCAATTCGTTTTTCTGGACTAGCTTCTTGTTGCTTCATAATATCATCAATTTCTTCTTTAGATAAAAAAGTAAATCTTTTTAAATATTCTTCCATCATGGAATCTTCAAAATTAAGTAGATACTGATACATTTCATAACTAGAAGTTTTTTCTTCATCTAACCATAAAGCATTACCATAGCTTTTACCTAATTTCTTACCTGTAGAATCTAAAGTAAGTGGCATAGAAAAAGCATATACTTCTTCATTTTCTAACTTTCTAATAAGTTCAATACCAGTAGTTAAATTTCCCCATTGATCAGAACCACCAAATTGTAAACTCACACCATACTTATCGTGAAGTTCTTTAAAATCATATCCTTGTATTAACATATATGAAAATTCAGCATAACTAATACCAACATCTAATTGTCTCTTAACTAAATCCTTATTAATCATATAAGAAACATTAATATACTTTCCAACATCACGTAAAAAGTCAATATAATTCATATCTTTGAACCAATCAAAATTATTAACCAATTGAACTTCTTCTCCAAACAATTTTTTCATTTGCACTTTTATCTTATCATAGTTATGCTCAATTACAGAAATTTCAGCTTTCTCACGTTCACCTGTACCTCTAGGATCACCTACTCGTCCTGTAGCTCCACCAACCAAAATAAAAGGTTGATGCCCAGCTCTTTTTAATCTCTCCACCATTAAAAAAGTAGGAAATTGGCCAATATGCAAGCTTTCAGCAGTAGGATCCGCACCTACATAAAATTTTAAGCCTCCGTGGTTTAATTTTTCTTCTAATTCTGGATTAGAAATATCTTTAATTAATCCTCTCCATTGTAACTCCTCAAAAAACGTCATTTTCTTTCCTCCTCTAACTTCAATTCATATATTTCATTTACATTATATCCATAATCCCGGTAAATAGTATCAACATCTCGACTAGTAGTTTTTTCTTTTGGAATCCCGAGCTTGTCCAAAACTTCGTAAATAACTTCTTCGCTCTCTCCTTCAATCTCTAGATATGTAGGAATCCAAGGCCATGAATCTATATCAATTTCAACACCATCCAAAATATATTGTCTACGTCTATTTTCCTGATATCCTTTAGCAACAAACCCCAATTCATTTAAGATTAAATTAGTTTTATCAAAATCTTCAACCCCAATTTCTAATTCTTGTGTACCATCAATTGACGAAGAAACAACATTTTTAATGGTAAGAGTAGTCTTATCTCCATTAGTTCTTAATCGAATCCATTTACCATCAATTCTTGGTATAAAATCATATACATATCTCTTTTGTAAATGATCCCATTGCAACTCAGCTCCAACCTCTTCTAATTTTTTAATAATTTCATCTGGATTAATTTCTAAAACACGAACTTCATATTCTGTATGCATAACATTACCTCCAAAAAAAAGAACTATCCCTCCTATAAGGACGAACAGTTCGCGGTACCACCTTACTTTATAGATTTCTCTATACACTTCTATATCTTAACGCGATTAACGTTTTTTCTCCGAATGTTGTAATTCATAATTATTTGCTTTTAGTTTTCACCAATCACTAAATCTCTATAAATAAAAATAACTACTACTAATCATTCATCAACGAAAAATTATGTATCTAATATATCATAGTTTTAACTATTTGAAAAGTACCAAAAAAGAAAAGAATTACTTCTTTTCTCCACTTTCAAGTTTTTTCAATATATCCTTAGTAACATCTATTGCTTTTAAACGAACTTCTTCAGCAGCATCTCTAAGTACAGGAGTACCCTTTTCAATAGCCAAATCAACAAGTTCTTGAGCCTTATCTTTCAATTGAGTAGCTTTTTCTTTAGCTATTTCTAATACTTTTTCTTTATCTAAATCTGCTAGTCCTTCTTTGATACTTTCAACTTTACGATTAAACTCTTCTTTCACATCATCCATATCAATATTTTTTATTTGTGCTACTAATTCATTAATTTTTATCTTTAACTGTGCTCTTGTTTCACTTCCTTTTCTTGGAGCAAACAAAACACCAAGACCAGCACCAACAGCTGCCCCAACTAAAAATTTACCAAATCCAGATTTTTTTTCTTTACTCATATAAATTCTCCTCATTTTTTTTATTTTTATTAAATATTTTAGAAACAATACCAGAGAAAAGTCCAATGACTTTATCACCAATTACAGAAATACCGTACCCTGTTTTATCCAAAACCTCAAAAAAACCATTAAAAGAATTTACTTTTTCAGTAATATTTTCTAATACTTTATTAGCATCATCTAACATTTTATCAGTTTTATCTAAGATTTGAATCATTCGTATTCCTAAAATAATTAACACTATTAATAATATGATACCAAATATATATAATAATACTGGTAAAACTGCATTTAATACATCCATAACAAAGCCTCCTCTTTATTCCTTTTCTTCTTCATCATACATAGAATCAATAAGATCAAAAAGATTATCACTAGTTGTTAAATTACTAGATGATTTATCATTTTCTTGTAAAGATTTTAAATCGCTCTTTTTTTCTTCTTCATTATAATTTTGAGTAACTCTCCTACCAACCGATTTTTCTTTACTAGAATCCTTATAATCAATATTATATTCTAACCCTAAATCTCTAAAATATTCTTCAGCATCCCCAACAGTAACTTCAGAAACTTTCGGTTTTTCATCATCATTACTTAAATCAACCAATAAATTGTCATCTATATCTACCGTTTCTTCTTTTGCTTCAAAAGTATTCTTCTTTCCATCAATATCAGCTACAATATCATCAGTCAAATTTCCATAAGCTTTCCGTCTAACATCATCAACATTCATATGTTCTCTAGTATAACTAGATAAACGAACTTCTCTTTTTGGAATAATTTCTTCTTTTTTATAATTTTTATCTAAAATACCATAAATTGGTGAAATAATTGGAGAAGGCTTAAAAACAGGTTTTTTTTCTTTTTCATAAGTTCCATATTCACGAATAGAGACAGAATCATTATAATCACTATGATATAAATTAGACTCATGTCCATGATAAGCTTCTTCAATAGAAGCAACTCCATTTTGATATGAATAAGCTTCCTTTTTATGACCCTGATATAATTTTTCCTGTTCTACAGGCTGAATTTTTTCTTCCGTAACGACACCAACTATCTTTGGTTCATCATGATAAGATTTAGTTTCAAACTCCTCATCATCAACAGCAGGAAACTTAAATTCCGAAGTATCCTTTTTCTCTTCTCTTTCAGGAACAATTTCAAAATCTTCATCTCTAGGTTTATAATCTGTAAAATCTTCTGCTTCTTCTTTTTTAGAAGGTAAAACAATTTTCTTTGCAATTGGCTTATTTTCGTGAATCATGACTTCTTTTTCTTTTTTCTGTTTATCACGTTTAATCTTTGATCTAGTTTTTGGCTTTTCTTCTACTTCAACATACTCTTCTTCAAAAAGAGCATTTTTTATTTTATCAAAAACACCCATAATGTCACCTCTTCTACTCTATTTCATTAACTTCAAAATTGTCTTCATCAATGATATTTCCACCATTTTTTATATCTGCTTCTTGATAGTCATCATATTTTAAAACAGACTCATCATCATCAGATTTAGATTCAAAAAGACTAAATGTTTCCTCTTTATAATTTAAAACATTATCTCCTATCAAACTTTCCAAAACTTTATCATGATACTCAACAGATTGTAAGATATAACTCATATTATTAATAACGGAAACCAAATATTTTTTAGGAATATAAGCTTCTATTTTACAATAATTAAAAACCATCTCAACAAAATACTCATTATTTACTTCATTAATTTCAATATAACCATTTTTCTTATTATAATTTAATTTCTTAGAATAATAAGCTTCTTTATTCACTTTGTAAGTGTTTTTAGTACCATGAAAATATCCAATAGCATCAACATATAAATAATAACGATTAGCATATTTATCCTGTAAAAGTGCATTATAATCGTCTTTGTTAACAAAACGAACTCCAAACGGAACATAATATTGATAACCATCAAAATGAACATTAGCTAAATTAGTGTCTTTAGACAATATCATAGAAATATTATCCTCAAAACTAGTAGTACTCAAAGTCTGTACACTACATCCAGAAACTAACAATAGCATAATAGAGAGCAAAACTATTCTTCTTTTCATATTTCACCTACTCTTACTACATTATATCAAATTTTCATTAAATGTAAAAATTTTTTCTACTTATTTACTGTTTTAGACACTTTAACTGCTTCTACACTATAAATAGGCATACCCATAGATAAAAAGCGATCTTCATACTCTGTTGTAATCAAATTTTCATCATCTTGACCATGTAAATCTAAAGTAAGATTTTTAAGTATATAATGTGCCTCACTAAAACTCATCAAAGAATAACAAAACAAGTCTGGATTATCCGTCCTCATCCATATATCAAAATCGTTTCGAAAAAGACCAGAATATTTTTCTAAAAAAACTTTACTAGAAAGTCTACGCAAATGATGACGCTTTTTAGGCCAAGGATCAGAAAAGTTCAAATAAATACGATCAATTTCATGCAAAAAAACTTGATCAATTTCTAGAGCATCCATACGAATGATAGCTAGATTTTTTAGATTATTATCAATTTTAGGTAGACATTTTGCAACAACACTATCATACTTCTCAATACCAATAAAATTAATATTAGGATATTTCTTAGCATTTTCACGTATAAACTGACCTTTACCCATTCCTATTTCAATATATATAGGATTAAAATTATCAAAATAATCATACCATTTTCCACAATATTTTTTTGGTTCTTTAACCAAAAAAGAAGATGAATTTAAAATTTCTTCTTTATTTTTTACATTTCTTAGTCTCATAATATCACATCCATCATATATTATAACAGAAATATAGCCTAATGCATACAATAAAAAGGAGGACAACTTTATGAATCAATTTCCATTTCCATATATTCCAAACTTCGGTATGCCACCAATGCCTCCACAAAAGAACGAACCTAACATTTATCAAGAAATAGAAAAATTAAAGCAAGAAATAAATACATTAAAAAAACGCATATCAAAATTAGAACATACACCTCAAAATGATTATTTGCAAAAAGAAGATGGAATGTATATGTTATGAACACAATTCAAGTGTTCTTTTTTGTTGATTACACATTTTTTATGGTATACTAAATATTGAAAAGAAAGGATGATAAAATTGGCAAAATTAGCACGATTAAGTGAAGAAGCATACGAAAACTATTTAAAAAAACAACCTAAATCACATTTCTTACAATCTTATAGTTGGGGAGAATTAGCAAAAATAAAAAAAGGCTTAACTCCCTATTATCTAGGTCTGGTAGATGAAAAAAAAAATATTTTAGGAACAGCTTTATTACTACAAAAACATCTTCCACTAAATTACTGTTATTTTTATTGTCCAAGAGGATATATAATAAACTATGAAGATGAAAATTTACTAAAAGAAATGACAAAAGAAATAATCAAATTTGCTAAAAGTAAAAAAGCAATTTTTGTAAAAATAGATCCTGATTTAATTTATAAAAATTACAATTACTTAGATGAAGAACAAGAACTCCCCTATGATATAAATCGTATTTTTGAAAATCTAAAAAAAATAGGATATAAACATCTAGGATTTACTAAAAATTTTGAAACAATGCAACCAAGATATACTTTTAGAATAGATTTAAATCAATCACTAGAAGAAATAGAAGAGCATTTTTCTAAAACAACAAAACAAAGAATTGCAAAAGCAAAAAAATTGGATACTTATGTAGAAATTGGCACCGAAAAAGACTTAAAAGAGTTCTATCACTTGATGACTTTAACAGAAACCAGAAAAGATTTTGTATCATACAATGAAGATTACTACAATACGCTATATGACATTTTTAATGGTAGTCAGAATGGTAAAGCTACATTGTTTTTAGGAAAAGTAAATATTGATAGAACAATAAAAAAAATAAAAGAAAACTTAAAAACAGTAAATAATCAAATCTCAATACTGCCAATTGATAATTTAAGTAAAAGTGCTAAAAATAAATTAAATGAATTAACAAGGCAAAAAGAAAATTATAATAAAGAAATTAAAAAATTTGAAGATTATAAAAAAGAATATGGTAATGATCTAACTTTAAGTGCACACATGATAATCGAATATGCTGATAAAGCATGGGTCTTATATGCTGGAAATCATAACATATTAACAGAAACTTATGTTAACTATTATACATATGAAAAGCACATCAAATATTGCAAAGAAAAGGGATTAAACGTTTATGACCAATTTGGCACCGTTGGAGATTTATCAAAAAACAATCCAAGATTTGGCCTACATGAATTTAAAAAGAAATTTGGAGGAAATTATATTGAGTTTTTAGGAGAATTTGATTATATAATTAATAAACCAATGTATTTTATATTTACAAAACTAGTTCCATTTTATAGAAAAACCATTAGAAACAAAAGCAAAAAGGAGATAGAAAATGAAGTTAAAAAAACTAAGTGAAAAACAATTTAAAGAATTTGCCGATACAAATCCAGAAATCACTTTCTATCAGACTGTATCCTGGGCACATTTAAAAAAGAAAAATGGATGGATAGCACATTATTTGGGACTAGAAGAAGATAATACGATAATTGCAGGAAGCTTAATATTATCTAAAACATTACCAATCATAAAAAAGAAAATGCTATATGCACCACGAGGATTCTTAATAGACTATAAAAATAAAAATTTATTAGAAGAATTTACAAAACAAATAAAAGAATATGCAAAAAAAGAAAATGCTATCTTCATCAAGATAGATCCATATGTAGAATACAAAGAACGAAACAATAATGGTGAAATTGTAACTAACGGATTGGACAATAGTATTGCTGTAACTAACTTAAAAGATTTAGGATATAAGCATTTTGGTTTTAATTTAATGCAAGATACTCTTCAACCAAGGTGGATGCATGTTATCGAAACAGAAAACAAAACATTAGATGATGTAATGAAAGACATGGAATCTAAGACTAGGCAAATATTAAGAAAAAATGAACGCTCTGGAATTCATACAAGAGAAATATCAAAAGAAGAACTTCCCATATTTAAAGATATAATGCAACACACTAGTGATAGACGCGAATTTGTAGATAGACCATTATCCTATTATGAAAGTATGTGGGATTCTCTTCATGACGACGGAATACTAAAAATCTTAGTAGCTGAAATAAATTTTGTAGAATTTGAAAAAAATACTAAAGAAGAACTAAAAACCAATGAAGATGAATTAAAAAATCGAATTTATAAATATGAAAATAACATTTTAAAAATGAACCCTAAAAAATATGAACAAAATAATAAGAAAAACGAAAAAGAAATAGAGAGATTAAAAAAACAACTAGAAAAAATAAAAGAATATAAAGAAAAATACGGAAATAAAAAATTATTAGGTGGTATTCTTTTCTTAATCTATGGAAATGAAGTATTATCATTACACGGAGGAACTCTAGATGATGTAATGCAATTCCAATCAGCATATACCATTCATTTTACTGGAGTAAAATATGCAGTCGAAAAAGGTTACAAACGCTATAATTTTTATGGAATTACAGGAGACTTTAGAAAAGAAAACCCATTATATGGACTATACTTATTTAAAAAAAGTTTTGGTGGACATGTCGTGGAATTAATTGGAGAATTTGATTACATTATTTCGCCATTCTGGTACCATACATATAATTTTGCTTTTGCTACCTACCACAAACTTAAAAATATAAAAAAGAAAAAATACTGGTTCTTTGTCAAATAGTGTTGGTGAACAATAAATTTGATAAATGAATTGATTATGAAGGGTGATGAAAATCACCCTTTTATAATGCCTTTAATTAAGAAAATACGAGATATAAAATGATCAAATT
>CALVKI010000063.1 GCA_944332635.1 uncultured Bacilli bacterium | reverse complement strand
AAACGATGACTTCGGCACGAATTCCTTTCCAGTCTTTGAAATATTTTTCTTCCCCACAACATTGAACTAAGGAAGGTAAGACATCAATGATCTGATGACCAAACGATTTAGCTAGCTCATATCCATTTCCATCAGATCCTGTCTTGGGAAAAGCTTTAGACCCTGTAGAAATAATGACTTGGTCCGCTTGATAAGTAGGCCCTTCGGTTTCAATGATAAACCCTGAATCATTTTTGACAATCTTAGTAACAAAAATATCAGTTATCATATGAACACCTTGATGAATTGCTTCGTTTAGAAGTGCTTCTTTGATACTAGTCGCTTGATTAGAAAAAGGATAATAATATCCATTTTTTATTTTTGGAATGATTCCAATTTGCGAAAATAGAGAAGTGATTTCTTCTAAGTTCTTTGAGGAAATAATGGTCGATAATAAATCGGGATGTGAAGAGTGATAGTGAGTGAGAGATTGATCCTCATTCCCGTAGTTACAATGTCCATTTCCAGTCATTAATAATTTTTTCCCACAACTGGAATTACGTTCTAAAATGGTTACTCTATTTCCCTTGCGTGCAGAATAGATAGCCGCAAATAATCCTGATGCACCACCACCAATAATAAATACATTTTTCATCATATCACCAACTTTCTTTTATTATATCATATGAAAAGACACGGTCGAAACCGTGAATGTAAAATATTTGTTTTAGTTGAATAAATATCATTTTATTAATATACGTTTATTTCATGATGTATTGTTTACAAGATTTTTGGACTAGATCTGTTTTTTTAGAAAGAGCTAGAAACTTGGGATGATAAGTCCAAATAACCTTTTTCTGTTCATCAATTAAAACCGGTTGTTTAGATGAGATGGTTTCTGTTATCTGACAACCTAATTTCTCTAAGAAATGTTTAATTAAATGTTTATACACTGAATTCGGTGAGGACATAATGATCACACTACTTGGTTGACTTATTTGATATAAGTTCCATAAATATTCTTCACTAAGTTGAAATAAGAACTCAGAAACTTCTGGTGTCCCCATAGAATCCCGTTTTCCACATAATAATAAATTAGTCTAAACAACAGAATCATACAATGGTTCATGAATCATATCTTTAATAAATTTCCAATAAGGTCGGTTCGTCGCCCCATTTTTCAAAAAAGAATCATAAAGATATTCAAGCTGTTCAACAGATAATTCATTATTATCTTGATTTCCCCATGTATTGGTTTCTTGACCTACATATAGAATCTTGCCTGGTTTTTCAATACATTTTGGCGATACCAAAAGAGGATAGGATAATTTCCCTGGAGATTCATGTAAACATAATAAATATTTTTCATAAGTTTTTATATTATAAAGGTGTAAAGAATTCATAAGATCACCTCACGGATGACTATTATATAGGAAATTTATGAAAAAGTAAAATTAAGAAGAAAAGAGTCATAAATATGTTTTAAGATATTAATTAAATTCAATCTTTTTTGTTTGTAGTAATACAATTCAACATATTTTGTTAATTTTATTGAATATCTTAGGTAATCATGATAAAATGTACATGGATGAAGAAATCCTCATATGATAAAAGAGGATATACCTAATAGTAGTTAGGTACACTCCAAATATTTTTGTGAATGCACACTAATACATATTTACGTTAGTGTGCTTTTTTCTATTTAAATTAGTCAAATTTTTTTATGATTGTAATACCGTATAAGTTTCTAAATCATTACTATTAACCTATTAAATCTACTCATTATTATTCTTTTAATTTTTTTCAATCATAAATAAAATTTCCTTTTTTTCATAATAAAACATTATTTTGAACATTTTTCAATAACAATTGTAAGATAATTTATAAATATACCAAAATTACTATATACAAACTAAAAATAAGCCTAACTTAGGCTTATAAATCAATTATATCAAAATATGTTGTTACATCTAAGATCCATTTAATCCATGCTGTTACAGTACTTGTACGTCTTTTTGCAGTACTTATTTTGTTTATTTCACTTCTGCATTCATCGATCGATCTAGCAATAGCATCAGTATTAAAAGCATAATTTTCTAGTTGTTGTTTCATAGCAAGATAAAATGGCCTATGAGATAAAATAGACTTTATTATTTCTAAAGTTCTATCCTTATGATTCATTCTCATTATTTTTCTACCATAATCAGTCAAAGTATAATTTTTATCTTTTGTAACAAACCCTAAATATTTTGCAGCATCTATATAATAATTTGTTTGCCTTGGATTATATTCTAAAAAGTTTGTTATATCATCTGAAGACATGTCTTGCGCATTCAGCTCACTTAGTAAATCAAGTACAATATTAAATGTGTTTGCTTGAGGAAATGGGATATCATTCATTTCTTCAACAAATGTAATGTTACTCATTATATTTATAATATCTGATATTTCAATTGGGTTATATGGTTCACCCAAAATATATCTCCTGATTTCTTTTAAACAAATACTATTATAATTATTTTCATTTTCAAATGTATAAATTAAGAAATTAAATATATTATCATGTTTAATTAACATAATTGGAACGACTTCTTTATTAGTTTTAGATTTCCACACTTTATATGGATAATATAACTGCCTAATTATGAAATCTTTCATATAATGATTTTTTGCTTCTAAAATAATAAATTTAGATACACTTTCATAACTTCCATCAATTTCCATCTGAGAATTTTCAACATTTATATCAAATGTGTGTTGATCATTAAGTAAAATCTTATAATTAAATTCACCAGTACCCATTCTTCCAGATATAGTTGGGACAACGGGTTCACCTACAATATCTTCTAGCATTCCCGAAATATAAGCTGCGTTTAAAGAAATTGCTTCACTAGTAATATTTTGGTAATCAATAGTAGTTATATAATCAGGTAATTGTTTTGTTTCTACCTCAATATTTTTATTAACATTAACTTGTTGATAATTTTGAAATCGCCCGATTATGTATGATCCTCTTTTAATTGGTAAAATTGACAATTTATTTTCTTTAAATATATCAGGCAAATTTTCACTACTATCAAACTTAGTCATTAAACGTGGTTCTCTTCCAGATGTTTTGATATCATCTGCCGTTATTTCATAAAACTCATTATTATTAACTCTTTCTAAAATTTTGAATTTTCTAAATAATAAATTCCATGCCTTATTATTCTTCGATATCCAATTTTCCAATAATCAAAACCTCCTCAACATCTCCCCTTTTTTTAGCATTGCTATTTATATTTCTTCTAGCATTAACAGTATTGATAGTATATGTAATATATTTTGTTGTATCACTATATAAGTTTACAATAAAAGGCGTTTTAGAATTACTAATCATCACATAGCAACCTTTTTCAATTAATTTATCACACATTTTTTTTAATCTAGTTTGATCATCACGCGTAAATCCTTCTTTTGTATAGCCAACAAAATTAAGTTGTTCATCGTACTGATCATATGGTGGATCTAAATAAACAAACGATCCTTTAGAAGCATCCTTGCATGCTTCTTCAAAATCCCCGGTTCTAAATTCTATATCATTTTCATTGAAATATTTGCTCATTGCTCTAAGAACCGGCTCATTACATATACATGGATTTTTATAAAAACCATACGGTGAGTTAAATTGACCAGCACTATTCATTCTAAACAATCCATTATAACATGTTCTATTCAAATAAATTAATCTAGCAGCACGTTCAACTGATGTCCATTTTTTATACTCCTCAGTTCTATCAATACCTCTTATTTTATAAAAACTTTCAGAATCATTTTTAGTTTCATAATATTTTAGTTTATCAATTAATTCCTCTAAATTATCCTTTATACATTTATATAAATTAATCAAATCTTCATTATAATCATTTATAACCGCTTTTTTGGGTTGTAGATGGAACAGAACAGCACCACCACCTATGAAAGGCTCATAATATTTTGTAAATTTATCTGGAAAGTATTTTTCTAATTGTGCTAATAATTGTCTTTTGCCACCTGCCCATTTTAATACGGGTTGAAGAATTAAATTTTGCTTTTTTCTCATAATCATTCACCTACACTTCTTTTACAATTATACCATATATCTAAAAATAATGAGATTAATTATCACAGGTTTCTTTATAATTTATGATTGTTTCGTAAATTGATGTATCAGACAATTTTTGTATTAAGAAATTAATCCAATCTTGTGTATAACTATAATCTTGATGTAATTCATCAAATCGACAAAATTTAGTATTACAACCTTCAGCTTGATACCCTTTTTTTCTAACTTTAAAATACTTCCATGCATTAGTATGATAATGTAATTTAAATTCTTTCTCTATTTTCTTTGAAACTATAGAGCATACTTGAGAGGGTTTATACATATCTTTATTTACAATAGGAATTCTAATTT
>CALVKI010000062.1 GCA_944332635.1 uncultured Bacilli bacterium | reverse complement strand
GAGATTGCTTTATCAATATCTTCAAACAATAATTTATCTTGTTCAATTTTATCTTTCATAAAGTCATCATCTACTTTATCTATCATTTTACTTTTTTTCTTCTTATTATATTTAATATCTTCAACTGTAAAATACGTATAATTTAGATTTTTAAGACTATCAACTTTTCTATTTATCATTCCTTTTTGATAACAGCTAAATTTGGTGTAAAGAATCGTATCTCTAAATATAGGATATCCAATTATAGGAAAGATAATCATTTTATAATGAAGTTGTTTTACTTCTTCTGGAGTTAATAAATCTCTAGCCATTAATGAAGTTGACCTATTACCATCATATTTATTTAAACTAATTGATTGACTTAAACTATTAGCTTCTATAGTTTTCTTTCCTAGCCTTTTACTTATTGCTTCAGCCGTATCTTGAGTATTAGTTTTTAAATAAACTAATCCACAATTATCTAATATAATTTGAGCTACTTCTTTACCATAAACATTATCCAGTTGAGCAAATGATTGAATAAAAAAATGAAATCTCATTCCCCTACTTCTTGCGACTGATACAATTGCTTCAATATCTGCAAGCGGTGGACAATTAGCAAATTCATCTAATATCCAATCAATTTGATATTTTAACTTCTTATCTTCTCTACTGTTAGCAAGTTTAACTAATTCTCTATATAGTAAACCAACTATAACTGTAATTAAAGTATAGTATGTTTTATCTTCATCAGGAACAATTACATACAAAACTGTAGGTTTCTTTCCCAGTAAATCAAAGTCAAAATCCGAACTAGAAGTAACATTAGCTACATTAACATCATCAAACAAGTTCATTTTAGAGCCAAATACACTAGTAATACTTTTATAAGTATTTTCGCTAGCAGTTATTACTGAGGTTAAACTATCTTTTGATTTACTCCCATATTCTCTTGTCTCTAAATACAATTTAAACTTATCAAAATTTCTATTATCCATAGAACTGTTTTGAAATTTTCTTATACTAGTCATCGTTATTTGATTTCTCTTAATATGCTTTAATTTATATTCTTCTAAAAAAAATCCAATTAATCCCTCTAATAACTGTCTAGCTGAATTATTCCACCCAATAGAAAATATAATAAAAAAAGTGCATAGTTTTTATGCACCTAATTTATAAGTATTATAAATATTTTTTTAATTGTTCAAAATATTTTTCAAATATTTCTTTTTCGTTTAATGTTTTAACATCTTCTAAATATCTAAAATAAATTTCTCTAATATCTTCTTTACTTTCCTCCAATAAGCTATTAAATACTATCCCATTATCTGTAACAATCATAAATATTTTATAAAAATTATCAACAAGAATTAGTTTTAATGTAATTTCTACGGTTTCTTTTCTTATATCTTCATTTTCAAGTAATTCGATATTGTCATATAAATATTTATTTTTTGATAAATTATAAAGTTCTTTTAATTCTTCTAATTTAGAGTTCATACTGCTCACCTCTAATTACTATTATTATAACATTATTAGTATATTTCACAAGACAATTAATATACATTTTACAATTTAATTTTTTAATAAATCTTCTTTATCTTTTAAACAAATGCTTAACTATTCATATAATCTAAATAAATCCATATCTAATTTTTCTTGCTCTTCTTCCCATTTTTTGTATTTTTTCTTAAAAATTTTAGATGACTCTTCTTTATAATGATTTTTAGCTATTTGTTCATGACACTCGATTTGTGTCAAAGTCATTTTAATACTAAGTTCTGCCATTTCCAAACAAGTTTTATATAAATTTGAAAAACCAATTGCAAACTTCTCTTCTTTGCTTTTTTTTCAATATTTTTTTAGCACAATAAAAAAACTAGTATAAACTAGTCCTAAAAATTATCTTTAATAAATGTCTCTGCAATATTATTTAAACTTTCTTTAATATCATCCCAATTTCTATTTAAATCCAATGTTCGTACCATTATTTTGTGGCCATTCAATATTTCCATTAAAGAAAATGGAGGCTCATTAATAGTTTGAGCATACAATAACAAGCCATAAACTTTATTTTCTTTATATGGATCTTGATTATCAACATAAGTTATAATTTGGTATAAATTATTATTACTTATTGTTTTGCAACCTGGATTTATATAATTTTCTCTCAAAATTTTACTATAAAATTTAGCATCTATAATTAACATTTTATTATTATATTCTAATGTTATGTCAGTTTTCATCATTGGAATATTACTACTCATTGGTTTATCAGTTAAATACAATCTTTTAGATCTTGCATTTAATTTTGTATAATGTTTTCTATAATATGCTTTAATAAAATTCTCATATATAGAGCTTACTTTACTGTCATCTAAAAATTCTTTAAATTTATTGTTGCCTTTTTTTTCACTAACAATTAGGCCATTCAATATCAATTTGCATAAATCAACAACAAATTTGTATGACAAATTATTTCTATTAAATCTTATAAAATCCCAATTAATTGTTCTAATTTCCAGTATATTAACATTTGAAAAATATATATTCAACTTTTTTAATTCATCTTTAGTGGAGTGACCAATTTTATTAGACTTTAATAGATAAAAAATTGTTGTTTTGATAACTTGGTTTAACAAACAATTTTCATCATATTGATCATGTTCACATATAAATTTCTTTTTTATTATTGAATTGTTGTTTATACTTTCATTAATGTTAATTTTTCCTCTTATAATATTTAATTCCTCTTTAAATTCATTATAATCTTTATACATTCCTTTTTTTATTTGCTTTTTTAATAGCATACATAATAAAAGCGAAAATAAATTATAAATATTGTCAAAAGCTTCACTTCCAAGTGAAGCCTCTTCTTTTTCGTTTAAAAGCTCGCCATAAAATGAATAACAAAGCATATAATAAATATTTTTTACTTTATTGTCTACATTAATCATTCAAAACCCCATCCAAGGCATTTTCCCATTGAATTAAAGTGTCTTCGTCATCATACCAATATTCTTCTAATAATGGAATTATTTCATAAGTAATAATGTCTTCGATATCTTTTTTATTTCCTTTTCTATTTGGCAATTTAGGATAAAAATAACTATGGCCAATTTTAAAACCTGAACCCAATGATTTATCATTTTTAATTGCTTCATTTATTTGTTTAATTACTGTAATAACATTATTATAATTTGCATCAAATTTTTCGTTAAATGCTTCAATAAATTTTTCATTATCAAATGCAGGTTCAATTCTAATGAATGAAAATCTTCTTCTTAACGCATAATCTATTAATGCTAAAGATCTATCCGCTGTATTCATTAGACCGATAATATATAAATTTTCCGGAACAGTAAAGTTCTTTTCTGAATAAGCTAATGTTAATTCTTCTCCTCTTTTATCCCTCTCTATTAACATTAATAATTCTCCAAATATTTTACTTAAATTTCCTCTGTTTATTTCATCAATAATTAAATAATAATTGTTTGATAAATCATTTTTTGCTTTCTCGCATAAATTATAAAATATTCCATGTTTTAATTCAAATCCACTTTCGGTTGGTCTATAACCTTCTATAAATTCCTCATAAGAATAACTTTGATGAAATTGAATTAATTCAACTTTATCCTCATCTTTACTCCCTAATATAGAATAAGCAAGTCTTTTTGCCATAAATGTTTTACCAACTCCAGGGGCACCTTCAAGTATAATATTTTTTTTCTTTTCTAAAATAGATACCATTGTATCGTATTTTTCCTCATCTATGAATACATCTTTTAAAAAATCATCTTTAGAATACGAATTATCTACTGTTGTGTCTCCTTCTAATTCTTCCACTTCAATATCTTCTAATCTTGATGAAACATTTAAATCGTTATCAACACAAATTTTTCTTTCTATATCATCATAATAAATTATAAAAGTTGCACCTTCACAATTATTATCATAAAGCTTAGTAAACCATTGATATTTTTCTTCGTTTTTATGATCTGTACGTTTTATTTGAAACTTATTTGTACCATCATTTGCAATAGTATGAACAAATAATATTTCATTATTATCATTATCATACGCAGGACCAATTAAATCTATTATTCCACGCTTTAATGATAATTTAACATCATTTGCCAAAGTATAATAAACATTTTTTTCATTACCAAATGTTTCATTTTTTACAATTGCATTTACTGACAATAGATAATTTTTTAAATCTAGTGATAAATTGTATGACCCTTGACCAGTAGTGCCATCATTTTTCTTAACCATTTGATATCTAGATTGTGTAGCAGAAATTTCTCTTTTAAAAGGATTGTTCATATTATATTCAATACTCATATCTTCACTCCCTCAAATACAATTCAATTATACCACAAAAAAAGACAAAATTAATTGTCTTTACTATTTTTTTTGTACATTTCAATAATTGCGTTACCAATTTTTTCAGCTAAAATTGGTGGGACAGCATTTCCAACTTGAGTATATTGGCTTGTTTTTGTTCCTAAAAATTTAAAATCATCAGGAAATGATTGAATTCTAGCTGATTCTCTAACAGTTGGTATTCTGTTTTCTTTATAATGAAAATAATTTCTATGACCACAATCAATTGTTGTAGATGGTTCTTTGCTATTCATTCTTTTAAATGCCGAACTATAATTTCTAATTTTATAATACTCATTAGGTAAAGATTTTATATTACCACCATCAGGAATCATTGAAATTATTTTTTTTGTTTGTTCTGTATGTACAGTTATTTCATTATTAAATATCGATTTTGATTTTTTTCTCATTTTCTTTTGAAACTCATTTTGTGGTGGTGTTTTATATTCTGTACATAACTCCCCATTGTCTAATGAAGGCAAATCACATAAAGCTTCTCCCGTACCTATAATATGATTAACAGGTTCTGGATATTCAAAAAATTTATCGCCAAATATATCCTTTCTCAATCCCACAAAAAAAACTCTTTCTCTTTTTTGAGGGACACCATAATCACAAGCTTTCAAAACTTTATATGTCACATTATAACCAAGTTCAGAAAATCTTTCTACTATTTCTTTTTTAAAATACCCTTTTTCCAATGTTAGTAATCCTTTAACATTTTCTAAAATAAAAAATTCTGGTTTGATTTGTTCTACAAACCTAACGTATTGTAGATAAAGAGTATTCCTTTCATCTGAAGCTTCCCTTTTACCTACCATACTAAATCCTTGACATGGTGGACCTCCAATTATTCCAACAATTTTATGTTTCTCTCCAAAAGACTTAATTTCTTCATTTGTAAAATCATAGATATTTTTAGTAATTCCAGAAGCTTTTTTATGATTAATATTAAAAGTTTCAATGGCATCGTTCCAACTATCTAATGCTAATTCCACTTCAAATCCAGCATCTTCAAATCCTTTTGAAAATCCACCACATCCACAAAAAAGATCAATTATTTTTTTACTTTTCATTATCTAACACATCCTTAATCATATTTGCTATAGCTTTTGCCATTAATGGTGGCACTGCATTTCCAACTTGTCTTAATTGACTTGTTGGAGTTCCTACAAATTCAAAATCATCTGGAAATGATTGTAGTCTTGCTGATTCCCTGACAGTTGGAACTCTATTATATATTGGATGGAAATAATTCATATGTCCTGTATCTATAGTAATGGATGGTTTTGTTTCATCTAATCTTCTGTATGCTGATGAGTGTCTATTATTTCTTTGAACCTTCCATAAATGTTCAGGAACATTTCTCCAATTTCCGCCTTGTGGAACATAGTTCATCCTTTCTTGAACTTCTTTATTTGGATATTTTGGTTCATGATTTAAAACAATATTATTTTTTGCTCTAACATATTTTTGAAATTTAGTAGATGGACTAACTTTTAATTGATTAGTTTCTCCAGTTTCTAATGAATATAACTCCCCAATTGCCTCCTTAACGGAAACCTTATCCTTTACTTTCTTTATATTATTATAATCAAATGTTCCTATATCTCTTTTTATACCAACAAATACAGCTCTATTTCTATTTTGTGGGACACCAAAATCGCTCGCTGTAAGAACTCTAACATCAACAAAATAATTTAATTCTTCTAAAATCTCAAATATTTTATTTTTAGCAAAGCCATTATCTTTAGTTAAAATTTGACGTACATTTTCAATAACAATTGCTTTTGGATTTAAAAGTTTAACAAATCTTATAAATTCAAAAAATAATTTATTCCTAGGATCATTTTCAATTCCTTGTCGATTTCCAGCAGAAAATCCCTGACAAGGAGGGCCTCCAATTATAACATCTACTTTTCCATTACCAAACATTTTAATAACTTCTTCATCAGTTATTTTAGTTATATCACAACAAATAGAATTACTATTTTTAAAATTTTTATCATGAGTAGCAATAGCATCCTCTTTAAAATCTATTCCACCAACAATGTTATATCCAGCTAATTTAAAACCAAGGCTTAATCCACCGGCACCACAAAATAAATCTAAAACATTATATTTTTTCATACTTTATCACCTAACTGTTTAATTATATCAAATTCAAAAATGAAAGTCAGCAGTATCTAAGAAAAAAGTAAGAAAATTTTATATATATATTATTTCTATCTTATTAATACTACTAATTGACACAAACTTATTTAGTTTTATCAACTTTAATTTTTATAACCTCTTATTCTTTTCCTTAAATATTATAGCATACGAATTGTCAAAAATCAGCAGTATTACTATATTTTTTTTGATAATATATACATAGTATCCAAAAAAGTATCCGAAAGTTATCCTTGTTATAAAACCACCCATGATATAAAATGTGGTTAAATAGAGATATTTTTGAAAAGGAGAATTTGTTTCTCTTTTTTTCTATTGAGGAGGAATACAATGAGTGCTAAATAAATATTAAATATAATATCTAAAATATAGTGTAATACAGAGGACTTAATGAAATTATCTAGATTAGGTTATGTTAAAGCTTCTTATTTATAAAAAGAAATAAGAGAAGATATGTTGTCTAAAGGTATATATCTTCCAAAAGGTAAAGTATCTATGCCTGAAGTAGTTAAAAAATTAAATATAGATGTAGAACATTACAAAAAAATTGCTGAATATCAGTTAAAAGAAAAAATGGTCAAAACCATGTTATAGCATAGTTTTGATTTTTTTTATTTTTGTGTTATATTCAAGTCGTATAAATGTGGATATGACTTGAATAACTGTATAAGGCGGTATATAAATGGCAGTCAAAAAATCAGGTAATAAAAGATGGTAGAAGTTGGGTATTTAATGTAATTATATATGATACAGTTGGAAACAAAAAAAGATATGGTTCAAAAAAATATCTTACAAAACAAGAATCAGAAGAAGCCGAAACTGATTTTTTAACAAAAGTAAATACAAAAGAAATAAATATTATAGATATGACATTTAAAGATTTATACGACGAATTTTTTGAATATAAGCAAGATAAAGTAAAACATACAACTATTAAAACATATATTGTTAATTCGAAACCTTTAGAGGTATTCTGGAATTTAAAGATAAGAGATTTTACTGTTCAACATTATATTAAATGGAGAGTTGATATGGCAAAACGAGACTTAGCTTTAAAAACAAAAAATGATATCACAAATTCTTTAAAGAGTTATTAAATTATGATACTAAATGGCATGATTTTAATTTTACTTCTATTTATAATAAAATGGAAAAGTTTACTGATCCTAATGATTTTCCAAAAGAAATGGAGTTTTATACATTTGAAGAATTTAAACAATATACAAGTGTTATAGATGATATAAAATAGAAAGCTTTATTTGAAACACTTTATTATTGTGGGCTTCGTAGAGGTGAACTTAGAGGTTTATCTTGGGATAATATAGATTTTGAATAAAAAAACATTATCCGTAGTTAAAAATGTTACTAACATTAATGATGATCATGGATATTGGCAATTAACAACGCCTAAAACAAGAATAAGTGTAAGAACTATTCCAATGCCAGATATTTTAATTAACAATTTAAAAGAGTTAATAGAATATAACAAAAAACATCAATATATGTTTACTAATAAATATTTTGCATTTGGAGATACATCACCACTACATCCCGATGTATTAAGAAGAAAGAAAAATAAAATTGTGGAACTTGCCGGAGTAAAACAAATTCGTATTCATGATTTTAGACACAGTTGTGCCTCTCTTCTTATAAATAATGGTGCAAGTATTATGGTTGTTGAAAATACTTAGGACACGCTAAAATAGATGAGACACTTAATACTTATTCTCACCTATTTAAAAATAAAATGAATGAAATAGTTGATTTAATGAATCAACTTAATTCTTAACTTTATATTACTTTATATTTATTTTATTTTTCGCTACAAAACCTTACAAAAATATAAAAAAATGAGTTTCGTGCAACTAAAGTCATTTTTAACAAAAATTTCAATCGTTGCAATCCCTTATAAATAAAGGGAAAAACAAAAAATGAGGCCAAATTAATGGCCTCTTCAGGGGGTTTAAATATTCTCACCTTAGATCGTAAGAATATCTGCGTGATATCTTACCTCACGCTACATAAAATATAACAAGTTTTTACGCAATAGTCAATGGCTAAAATGACAAGTTAACAC